>JBIPPG010000168.1:0-5818 GCA_044368545.1 Chitinophagales bacterium
TTTTCAACTTTATAAACGAAAATATATTAGATATATTTTGTTGATTGGAATTTATAATTCATATATGTTTTTCATTAATACTATTTCTTTTTTTCTTAAATTTGCAGTAAATAATAAATTTCACAAAACTTAAAACTAATGATTTAAATGAAAACAAATTTGATTAACATTTCATTCTTAATTTTATCATTCTTATGTGTTTTTGGTTGCGGTAAAGACCAAACACCTCCAATTGAAGCAAAGACTTCCGAAAGTTATCTGAAAGCACATGATTTTTATAATTCAGGAAAAATTGAGATAAAAGAACATTTTATGCCAATTTATAATCCTAATTTGCCCTATGAGAAATGGGAATTTTATGAACTTCCTTCTCCTAGCAAAGGTTATATTTATAAGTCTTTAGCAGATACTCCATGGCTTGTTCCTACATTTATTTCGTTTGAAGTGGATTATAACTCGCCTCAAGACTCAGTCACGCAAAAAGCATTCGACAAAAATTATTCTTATTTTGTTTATGAAGTTAAAGGATTTTTTATTATAAATGGCAGCAAATATGAAATTAAAAGCTATAATGCTAAATATCTAAAGCATAAGACAAATATTCAAATGCCAGATTTATTTAACTATGCTGCATTAAGAGATCCAACTCAAATCAATATTCCGCGGATGTTCGGTCTAGTAGATAAAATTGCTAAAAAAATAGTTTTTGAGGCATATTTTATTGACAAACCTAGCTTATCAGTATCAAGCAAATATCAAATAGAGTCTCTTCTACAGTATGGATATAAAGAGCCTGGCGATGTAAAATTGCTTAAAAAAATTGACAATATTGTATTTAACTATTGCGAAAGATAAAATCCAGATTTATCTTTTTGTAAAATATTTGTTATAATTCTTTTCTTTCGATTTCATCTTTATTATAGATGTGCGCTAGTAATAGAATTCATCTATTTTTGATATTTGCACCTTTATTTTATTTATCGTATTTTTGGTTATTTCCCACATTTTCACTTCCTTTCTTTAAAACTTTCTTAATTTTGGAATTCGTTTTTTAATCAAAGTAAATGAACTTTCCCTCAGCTTTTATTGATAGAATCCAGCTTCAATTTCCAGATTCGCATACCGATTTTTTTGAAGCATTGGAGGGCGAAGCGCATACTTCCATTAGGGTTAATAAGCGTAAATCTTTTTCTGAATCCACTATGCAGCCTGTTCCTTGGTCTTTGCGGGGTTTTTATTTGCCTTCTCGGCCTCGTTTTACGTTAGATCCTGTTTTTCATGCAGGTGCGTATTATGTTCAGGAGGCGAGTAGTATGTTTTTGGATACGGTGCTGGAGCATATCAAAAAAGACATTGTTTTGGACAAAGTCTTGGATCTATGTGCTGCGCCAGGTGGCAAGAGTACTTTGATTTTGGATCATTTGAATGAAAATCAATTTTTGATAGCAAATGAAATTGTAGACAATAGAAATGCGATTTTACGAGAAAATTTAACAAAGTGGGGATTCCCCAATTTTGCAGTGACTCAGAATGATGCCAAGCATTTTGGGCAAATGACCGATTATTTTGATGCCATCTTTGTAGATGCGCCATGTTCGGGCGAAGGACTTTTCCGAAAAGATGAAAAAGCACGAGCCGAATGGACACCCGAAAATGTTCAGAAATGCAGTATCCGACAAATGGATATTCTCGAAAATATTTGGGAAGGTCTCAAACCTAATGGGTATTTGGTTTATAGCACCTGTACCTACAATCCCGAAGAAAATGAAGTTTTGTTGCGTCGTTTTAGAGATAAAGGATTTGAATTTGAATCTATCGAAATTCCGTTAATTTCGTCGTGGAATATTACAAAAATTGAACAAAATAATATTAAAGGATATGCTTTTTTGCCCCATAAAACCAAAGGCGAAGGCTTTTTTTGTAGCGTACTCAAGAAAAAATCATCTAACGAATCCAAAACGTGGACACCTGCTCGTATCATTGAGAAAAAGGAATATTTACCGCAATATATTGCCTCCAAATATCTTGAAGATTATACAGCCTTTGCTTTTCAAGAATCGTTGAATTTAGTTTGCAAAAACCTACTGGCAGAATTGGGAAATTTGCGAAAACATTTATATTTCAAGCAGTTTGGCATACCAATGGGAAGCGAAATAAAAGGAAAATTTATCCCCGATCATGGATTGGCACTTTGTTCTCTGTTGGATTTGGACAAAATAGAGACTTATGAAGTTTCACAATATCAAGCATTACAATATTTATCCAAAGAAGTATTTGATACCGCTTCATTACCAAAAGACTATGTGCTTTTGACCCATAAAGCCATCCCAATTGGTTGGATTAAAAATATGGAAGGTAGACACAACAATTTATACCCAAAAAATTGGCGTATTTTGATGGATTGGAAATCCATTTGGGATAAATAGATTATTTATTTTTGTTTCATCAATAAAAAGTAGGGATTGGTACAAAATTTATTCATTTTGTTTATCATTTTTTTACTTTTGTAAAAAATTCAGTCCAATGACAAGATATGCTACTTACCAATTTTTATTAGATAAATTCCATCGAGTAGAATTTTATGTATTGAGTAGTGTTACCAGTTCATTTTTTCTGTTCAAATTGCTAATCAAGCCTTTCTTATTCACGATGTTGTTTTCCACTTCATGCTCCAAAGAGGACTTGAATGTACCTAGCAAAGAAATTAACCCTTCACCCATAGAACAGTCTACTATAGTAATAGAAAAGGATGGTTTTTCGCTTACTGCGTATGCTACATCGGGTATTGATGATGAAAATAAAAATCAAGAATTGGCTACCTGGCTATTGACTACCAGTGGCGATTTTAGAATGTCGATTTCTGTTGCAGGAAAAAAATTGAATTCCAAAATGCCAATTAAAATTTACAGCAATTGGGACGAAAAAGAAAGTATACAGCTCAATATCAAAAATGAGGTGTACAGTACTAGAAATATGACGATTGATAAAAAAGAAATGGGCGAAATTAAGATTTTGAATTTCAATAGAGATTTTATAGAAGGCGAAGTTAATTGCTCTTTGATGTCGCCAAAAGGATCGGTTTTTGAATTAAAAAATATGAAATTTAGTAGCAAAATAGTTCATTATAACAATTATATTCAGCACTAAAATTTCAACATACCATTTCAAAAATTTTTTCCCCTTAATTCATAGGCATTTAGACATTTTTTTGTAATTAAAAATGAAAATCCAAAAACAATGTTTTAATTTTGTGTGCAGATTTTTAGTAGGACTTACTTTGTCATTCTAGGAGTTTATTTTTGCGTATAAAATTTGAATATCATGACCCAATTTAGCCATTTACATTGCCATACTCAATATTCCGTTCTAGATGGAGCAGCTAATATTGCGGAGATGGTAGCCAAAGCAAAAGCCGATGGAATGCCCGCCGTAGCTATTACCGATCATGGCAATATGTTTGGCGTTTTTGAATTTGTCAATGCTTGTAATAAAGAAGGTGTCAAAGCTATTGTAGGTTGCGAATTTTATATGGTGGAAGATATGTCGGTGACTTCTTTTGCAGGTACAGGAAAAAAAGACAAGCGTTATCATCAGCTTTTATTGGCAAAAAATGCCGAAGGATACAAGAATTTGGCTACGCTATGCAGTCTTGGATACAAAGAAGGTCTATATGGCAAATATCCTCGTATCGATTTGGAATTGTTGAAAAAATATAAGAATGGCTTAATAGCTACATCTTGTTGTATTGGTGCTCGAATTCCACAAACCATTCTAGCAAGTGGCGAAGAAGAAGGCGAAAAAGAAATGAAAAAATGGTGGGATTTGTTTGGAGAGGATTTTTATCTAGAATTGCAACGCCATAATATTCAAAATATCAATAATACAGGGCTGAGTCAAGAGGATTTGAATCAAATATTGCTCAAATGGAGCCAACGATATAATATTCCCGCTATCTGTACCAATGATAGCCATTATGTAGAGCAGGACGATGCCGAAATGCACGATATTCTCTTGTGTGTCAATACCGGCGAGAAGAAATCTACACCTATCAAATCCGATGGCGATGAGGATGGAATGAACAAAGAGTATCGTTTTGGTTTTCCAAACGACCAATTTTTCTTCAAAACCACGCAAGAAATGGGTACACTTTTTGCCGATGTGCCTTATACTCTTGAAAATACACAACAAATAGTAGATAAAGTAGAAAAAATCAATTTGGTAAAAGACATTATGATGCCTAATTTTACCATTCCCGATAATTTTAAGGATCAGCAGGATTTGATGCGACATCTAGTATATGAAGGCGCTAAAAGAAAGTACGGCGATATTATTCCTTCGCATGCTATTGAACGAATTGAATTGGAATTGTCTACAATTTTTACCAGTAAATTTGAAGGATATTTCTTGGTAATAGAAGATTTCTTGCGCGAAGCCCGAAAAATGAATGTGTGGGTAGGTCCAGGAAGGGGCTCGGCGGCAGGAAGTGTAGTGGCGTATTGTCTTGATATTACTCAGGTAGATCCACTCCAATATGGCTTGCTCTTTGAGCGTTTTCTCAATCCAGAAAGGGTGAGTTTCCCCGATATAGATATCGATTTTGAGGATGAAGGCAGACAAAGTGTACTAGACTATGTGGTAGCTAAATATGGCAAAAATAATGTATCGCAGATTATTACTTTTGGTACTATGAAAGAAAAATCGGCCATTCGTGATGTAGGAAGAGTATTGGATGTACCTCTTTTTGAAGTGAATAAAATAGCCAAAACGGTTCCCGATAGTATTGCACTAAAAGATTTGCTTAACGATGAAGTGTATAAGTCCAAGAAAAATGGCATGAAGCCCGATGAAGTAGCCAAAGCAGAGGGATTGAAACTGATGTATAAAGAAGATGAAACGGCAAAAAAAATCATTGATTATGCCGTTAAATTAAAAGGAAGTGTACGAAATACGGGCGTCCACGCTTGTGGGGTAATTATTGCGCCCGAAAATTTAGAGACTTTGATACCAGTAGCTACCGCCAAAGATAGCAGTATGCTAGTAACTCAGTTTGACAACCGATTTGTAGAAAAAGCGGGATTGTTGAAAATGGACTTTTTGGGTCTTAAAACACTCAATATCCTAAAATCCATTGTAGAAATCATACGATTGAGGCACGGGATTGTGTTGGATTTGGCTACGTTGCCTTTGGACGATGATTTGACATTTGAAGTATTTAAAAAAGGACAAACCGATGGTATTTTCCAGTTTGAGAGTCCCGGAATGAAGAAAAGTTTGATAGGGTTGCAGCCCGATAGATTTACAGATTTAATTGCGATGAATGCCTTGTATCGACCAGGGCCTTTGGATTATATTCCCAATTATATCGATAGAAAACATGGAAGAGAAAAGGTAACTTATGATATAGAGGCTTCTAAAGAAATATTGGAAGAGACTTATGGAATTATGGTATATCAGGAACAAGTAATGCAGCTGAGTCAGAAATTGGCAAATTTTACCAAAGGACAAGCCGATAGCCTTCGTAAAGCTATGGGAAAGAAAGTGAAAGAGGAAATGGATAAGCTCTATACCATTTATATTGAGGGCTGTAAAACAAATGGACATCCCGAGGATAAGGCAAATAAGATATGGCAAGATATGGAAAAATTTGCCCAATACGCCTTTAACAAATCGCACTCTACCTGTTATGCATTGGTAGCATACCATTGTGCATATCTCAAGGCGCATTATCCTTCGGAGTTTATGGCAGGGTTGGTTTCAAACAACATGGACAATATCGACGAGGTAGGAAAATATATGCAAGAAGCCAAAAAAATGGGGA
>JBIPPG010000074.1:0-9696 GCA_044368545.1 Chitinophagales bacterium
TGTTTTGGGCCCTGATATTAACGAATCATCCTATCGTTTTACGGTAAATAAAAAAGGACAAATTCGTTTTGGATTGTCTGCGCTCAAAGGAGTTGGGGAAAATTTGGTGAAAGAAATGGAAGAGAATCGTGCCCTCAAAGGAGAATTTACCGATATATACGACTTTGTATCTCGATTGGGTTCTACGGTTATCAATAAACGAGCGTTGGAGCCATTGGCTATGGGAGGTGCTTTTGATTGTTTTGCGGATTTAACTCGAGAGCAATATTACGAAGTAGTTTCGGACAAAGACGGCTCTTTTATCGAACGATTGATCAAATTTTCAAACAGCGTCAACTCAAGCCAAACCAGTGGGGGCAATCTCTTTGGCGAAGAGTTTGTAGATATGGTAGATAAGCCGTTGCCTCCCAAATTGGGCGAATTCAATGTGCTAGAACGATTGGAAAAAGAAAAAGAAGTTTTGGGAATGTACCTCAGTGGTCATCCGCTAGACCCTTATCGAAAAATTATAGAAGATTGTAGCTTTCAAAATTTTGATAAATTTGGGATAAGCTCAGGAACCGTGCTCATGGCAGGAATGGTGAGCGGGGTAAATATTGCTATAGACAAGCAAGGAAAACGTTATGGCAGGTTTTCTTTATCCAATTTTAATAGCAAAATAGATTTGAGATTGAAAGGCGAAAATTTATTGAAATATGAGAATTTTCTGAAAAATGGCATGTATATGATTGTCAAAATTAAGAAAGATGAATTTACGCCAAAAGATGGAGGCAGTAAAATAGAATTTGACAAAATTATAGAAATCTATTTATTGGAAAAAGCATGGGAAAAAGCGCGAAGAGTGGATATATTGATAGACGCTAAAATGTTGACAGCCAATAAGATATTTGACCTAAAAACTTTTTTCTTGGACCACAAAGGAAAGACGACAATCTATTTCAATATCACGGATGGGATACAAGTTTCGGACAAAATTACCGCACCAAAAGAAGGCAATAGAGAAATGCTAGACGAAGAGGGCAATGTTATTGAGGATTTTTCGGATAAAGAAGATGATTTGGAACTTGATATTCAAGAAGAGCCAGAAGTAAAAGAAAATCCATTAATGGAAGCATTGACATTCTTGTCTAGAAGTGTACTATTGGATGTATCGGCCGAAAGTATTTCAAAACTGGAAGCAATTGTGGGAAAAGAAAATGTAAAATTAACAATTTCAATGGATTAATAATGGAGGTATCAAAATTAATATTACAATTACAAGACTATTTAGCGCTATATCCAAAAGATATTCATGCCACAAAAACGCTTGATTTTGTTCAACAAAATACCGATTTTTGGAAACGAGAACTTCTTGAAGGACATATAACGGCTTCGGCTTGGGTACTTTCTATAGATAAAACACAAACGTTGCTTACCCATCACAAATCATTGGATAGCTGGTTTCAGCTAGGAGGGCATATAGAACCTGATGATAAATCGGTGTGGGATGCTGCTGTCCGCGAAATCATTGAGGAGTCGGGTGTAGCACCAATCGATTCAAATCCAAACGCTATTTTTGATATAGATGTACATTTAATTCCCGAGAATAAAAAAGGAGTTCCTGCACATTTTCATTATGATATTCGGTATCTTTTTTGGGCAGATAATAGTCAACCTATTGTATTTGATGCAAATGAATCAAATGAAGTAAGCTGGATATCTTTAGTCAATATACAAGAAAAATCATCTCAAGAATCGGTTTTGAGAATGGTGAGAAAGAGTGAAATTATATAATTATTTCAAAAATAGTTAATTGATTTTGTTAAAAGAAGGAATGGATTCTAATTTTTTTTTTAGAAATATTAGATTATTTTTGCATTTTGAACGTTACAGAAAGGGATGAGGCGATATATTACAATATTTTTATGGTTTGGGGCTACGGCGTTATTTTCTCAAAAATATTATGGATTATATCGTTCCAATTATTCGGGTTCATTGGGTATTCAAGATAATCCAGCGGTTTTTACCAGTCAAAAAATCAAATGGGATGCCAATTTAGTCGGTTTTGGGGTAGGTTTTTATACTCAAACAGGCTTTATTGCAAATGAGAGTGGCTTGAGTCTTTTGAGCGGGCAAAAAGAAGTAAAAAATGCTTCGGATTCCATACCCAGCAATTACAATCCTAATAAGCAAGCCTTGTTTTATATGAATAATCCCACCTCAAATTATGTAGGTTTGATGATGAATATGGTTGTTCATGGGCCTTCGTTGGTTTTTCGTGTCAAAGATTTTTCTTTTGGGTTTTTTACCAATGCACGTGCGGCTTTTAGCGCCACCGATCTTCCCGCATTTTTCAATTATTATGATTTGAAAAATATTGTTGATTTTTCCAAAAGGCAAGTAGACCCATTTTCTATAGGAATTATGCAATGGTCGGAAATTGGGATCAATGCTGCTAAGAAAATACAGATTGGAAGTTCGGGACATGAAATTTCTATAGGAGCAAATTTCAAGTATTTGATGGGGTTTGAAGCGGCTTATATCGCTAATAAATCCAATTTTAATTTTGTGAAAATTCAAGATAGTGTTATTTCTGGAAGCTCAAATGTAGAAATAGGATTTAGTACAGGAAAATCCACCAATCTCAATGACTACAAATATACACAAAATGGCAAAGGCTATGGCTTGGATTTAGGTGTAGAATACTTGGTGCCACAGAGCGATGCCGATGAAGAAGAGTTTCCCACGGAATACGCTATGAAAATAGGTGCATCTATCAAAGATATTGGAGCTATACAATTTGATAAAAATGCACAAGTACACAAATACGTCATTTCTTCGGCTACTTCGGTTCCTACAAAATATCTAAATGGAAGCAAATACATTGACGATATAGTTCAGACGAGCTCATCTATAGTCTACGACGACCCATTGGCTTCTCAAGTCAGTCAATCTTTTTCTATGGCATTACCTACGAGTTTGAATTTGACAATAGATTATAGAGCTATAAAACATGTTTTTGTCAATGCCTCCATTCAGCGCAGAATCGTGCTAGGAGAGCGACAAGTATTGGCTATGAATTTTATGGGCATTGTGCCAAGATACGAAAAAAGATGGCTTGAAATAGGAATGCCACTTTCGTTTATAGAAGATAAGATGTTTGGTTTGGGAGCCTATATTAGACTTGGCTTTTTGACAATTGGGTCCGATCAATTAAATGCTTTATTGTTCAAACAAACTAAATTTAATTTGGCAGATTTTTATTTGGCATTAAAAATCAATCCTTTTCGTTCTAGCCCCAAAGAAGAATCCTACGAATCTTTTGGCAGTAGCAATGGAAAACGCAAAAAAGATTTTGGATGTTACAAATTTTAGGATTGAGACAAGTAATTTGTATTCATATTACCTTTTTGTTTTTTGTAATGAGTTGTAATCGTACAAATCCTGCAAAAGATAATGAATTTGTAGAAGTAAAAACCAAAATTCCGCTAGATTCTCAAAAAGAAAAATGTATCAAATTCCTAGCGGGAATGTCCATTTATGATTCTATCGAAAAAAAGACAACGCATAAAATGCTGAAAAATCAATTTTTTGAAATTTTCAAGGATAAGGTAAATTTTCAAAACTTGGATCCCGCTACAGAGGTGTCTATTTATTATCAAATAATTCCGCTGTCTTCAAAAGATTCGGTTCATATCTTAGGTGCGTCTTTATTGAATGCGAAAGAGGTCAAAATAGCTTTTTGGTTTGAGAAAGCGCACGAATATTTTGACGAGGAAGGTCATTCGATGAAAGGAAATTTTCTAGCAATGCCAATAGCTTTTGGTAGAATTACATCACAATTCAGTCATGCCCGATTTCATCCCATTGAAAAAGTAATAAAACCCCATTTAGGTATCGATTTTACAGCGCCAATTGGAACGCCTGTTTTAGCGGCGGCAGATGGCGTATTGATTGAAAAATCCCAAAATTCGGGTAATGGACTTTATCTAAAAATCAAACATAGCAAAGCTTATATCACACAATATTTGCATTTGTCCCGATTTTCGGGAATTTCGGAAGGCCAAAAAGTTCAAAAAGGTGAAATTATAGGCTATGTAGGGCAGACGGGATTGGCTACGGGGCCGCATTTGTGCTATAGATTGTGGGAGTATGGAAGGCAAGTAAATCCTATGAAAGCAACAAATACACATCTATTTAAATTAAATAATGATAATTTTGTGGCATTTCTTCAAACCAATAAAAAAATTAGAGAAATTTTGTTTTAATAATGGAAAATGTAAGACCTTATTTATTGCCTTTTTGTGGAAATATCAATTTTTGGAAACAAATCTTGAAGCAAGAAGAAGTGGTTTTTTCTTTTTCCCGAAAATTAGATAAAAAATCTTATACCAATCGAACCCTAATAGCTACCTCCAATGGCATTCAAACGCTGAGTATTCCGCTGGAAGGAGGAAGAGGAAGCCGCATTCCTTATTGTGATATTTTAATGTCAAATCAAGAAAATTGGCGAGCCAAACATCTGATGGCACTTCAAAGTGCGTATTCCAAGAGCCCTTTTTATGAGTTTTATATCGATAAAATCGCCAAGGTATATGCCTCCAATCATCCATTGCTTCAAGAATTTAATTTGGAACTGTTCAATACCATCTCAAAAATCTTAAAAGTGGAAATCGTTATAAAAACGGAGGAAAGTGCGTCTATTCCCATTTCTTTTGAACCCAATATCTATGAACCCATGCCGAGCTATCCGCAGGTTTTTAGAAATAAATATGCTTTTCAGCCCGATTTGTCCATTTTGGATTTGGTATTCAATTTGGGAAATAAGAGTCTAAGTTATCTCCGAGAAGATTAGCGTTTGAGATTGTTTTCATACATCGAAATCCAATCTTGAACCGAAATTTTAGCCACCAATTCACCAATCAAATCATAAGGAATATCATCCATTTTTTTGAATCGAATGCACGATTTGCCCATATCCAGTTTATATCTACAAGCCTTTGCATATTCATCTTGGAACCAATTTAAAAGCATATCATCCGCATAAATACCCATGTGATAAAAGCCTATATGACTTTTTTGAGATGCCAGCCCCATAAAAGGCAATGGCAGTTTTGGGTCGCAATGATAGCCCGCAGGATAGATAGAATGAGGAATAACGTAGCCAAGCATACCATAATTGATACATTCTTCAAACCCTTTGGGCATATTGTCCAAAATGCTTTGTCTAATTTTAAGCATAGGCTCTATGCGCTCTGTAGCTAATTGATTTAGATACGTTTCTACAGTCATAAACTACTACTTTTTCATTCCTTCCAATCCACAATTCAAAAACTCTAAATACGTTTTTTGATCCATAAATCCACCTATTGGCTTGTTTATGATTTGTTTTTTATGTGGATGTATAATTACATAAAGAGGCTGAGTCACTTGTTTGAAATTGGTCAATTCAAAATCGGTCCATTTATTACCTACGGTTACCACTTGCTTGTTCAATGATTTTGAGAAATATTGTTCTTCTTTTGGCAATTCCCTTTTTTCATCTACATACAACGATACAATGACATATTTTTTGCTCAAAATATCATATACTTCGGGTGCTATCCATACTTGCTCTTCCATTTTTCTACAATTGACACAGGCCCAGCCTGTAAAATCTATCATCAACGGTTTATTTTCTTTTTGTGCCAATGCCAATGCACCTTCATAATCATTGATGTGTGTGTTGAATTTTTCGGGTTGTTTGGTAAAACTATATGATTTTGGAGGAGGAAAACCACTAATCAACTGCAATTCGCCGCCAAAGAAATCGGTAACCAAATATGCCGAAAAGATGAAAAATACACCCGATAAAATATACGTAGTAACGGTTTTTTTGATAGTAGCGCCTTTTTTGAAGCTAAACCAGCCCATTAAATACATAGCGCACAATACGCTGATTACAATCCAAATAGCTACAAATAATTCTCTTTTCAAAAAGCCCCATTGTTTTACCAAGTCTGCATTGGATAGGAATTTGAACGCAAAAGCCAATTCGATAAATCCAAAAACCACTTTCACTACATCTAGCCAACTGCCCGATTTTGGTAATGATTTTAACAAATTAGGGAATAATGCAAATAATGCAAATGGAATGCCCAAACCTAGACCAAATCCTGAAAAAGCAGGCATGATTAAGTTAACATTTTTCAAATTTCCAAGAACCAATCCTAAAATAGGCCCTGTACAAGAAAAAGATACAATTGCTAAGGTCAATGCCATAAAGAAAATTCCTATAAAACTTCCCGTATCGCTTTTGCTGTCCATTTTGGTAGCTACACTTGAAGGCATAGAAATGTCATAATATCCAAATAATGAAAATGCAAAGAATATAAAAATGACAAAAAAGGTAAGATTTACATAAATATTGGTAGAAAAATCATTTAGAAAATCGCTGCTCAATCCTAAGAATGTAAATGGTAAACTGAATAGAAAATACACTAAAAATATAGCAAATCCATATAGAATAGCATTTCGAGTGCCTTTTTTCTTATTCTCAGCACTTCCTTTGAGGAAAAAACTCATGGTCATAGGAATCATAGGGAAGGTACAAGGGAAGAACAACGCTAAAAATCCACCCGCTATCCCTGCTAAAAATGCAGTCCAAACATTCAATACATCTTCTTTTTGGCTACAATCGGCCAAGGTTTTGCCAAAAATACCATACTCACTAATTTCTTCTTCAAAAGGTACTGAAGCAGCTGCAGTATCTGTTGAAGCTTGTAAAGCCGAATCTGTGTTGGCTGTTGCTTGAGCTGTAGTGTCTTCTTTTACAAGTTCTCCAAATGCTGCAATTTTTCTTGAAAATTCCTCAGAATTGGGTGGAAGACAGCTGTGTTCATCGCATATTTGATATTCTACACTCGCTTTGATTTCACCTGGTTTTGTATAGCTTATTTTTTGTACAAAGCTTACAGTTCCTTCAAAAAAATGCAAATCTCCATCGTATCCTTCTTCTTTTTTCGTAATTTTTTTACCTATTTCCTTAGGTTTTCCAATTGTTTTTACGCCATTTCCTTGAATGGTAAAAGTAGGTGGAATGAGCATTTCATCGCCAGGATTTACACTCCATATATGCCAGTGTGGATCTAAAACGGCTTTAAAAGTTACTTCCGCTTCTTTTTCAGAAAGGGTTTTTGTTGAAATTTGCCATTTGATATGTTTTGGCATTTGTGCATTGGAAATTATGCAAAGAAAAACGAGCGATAGAAACAGAATTTTTTTCATTCTTGAATTTATTTTGAGTAATGATAACGTACAAAAATAATAAAAAGTGCATTTTATGTAAATATTATTTTTTTACATCAAATCAACAATATAAAGCAAAAATTAGTTGCAAAACTCTATCAGAAAAATATTCTAATTCCAAAGAGAAAGTTTAAAGATGAGATAGGATAGTGATTTTTCAAGGATTGTTGAGGCAAGCTTGGGTCTGTTATAGGATTATTCATATCCAATTTATCTACAAAATTTATATCTCTATCATAGGTGGTCAGTTGGCTCAAATACTCTACTCCGTTTACTTTATAAGAAGTGGTTTGACCTTTTGAAGGAGCATAAGACATAGATATTAAATTGATTTCGCCAAATAAATTAAAGTTATTGCCAATATCATACGACATTCCTACGGTAGTACTAATGCCTATTGAAACATCTCCCGACAAATCAAAATCTCTGACCGTTGTAGCGCCCGATTGAGTACTGGTAGAAATTATATTAATCGTATTAATCGCAAAAACGGGTCCTATCTTTGCATACGGATTGAATTTTTCTAACGCTAAGTTTAAAAATAAATTTGGATTTATTTGAATACCTGTATTTTGAATAGATCCGGATGTTTGATTATTTCTAATTGCAACTGTACCACTTTTTTGATAATTTACATCAAATTCTATGCCTATATTATCGGAAAATAGTCGGCCATATTGAACTCCTACTCGTAGTCCATCTCCCAATGAAATAGGTGTCGTTTCGACAATACTCCCCGAAAGATTATAAAGTCCATTAACGTCTGTTTTTGAAATTCCTAGACCGTATCCTGTTTGTATGCCTACCCAATTGTCTTGCGATTGTACATCATTTAAAAATAAAAAAAATGTAGCTAAAATTACTGTTAATTTCATAAGTTCTGTATCTACATCACAAATATAAAACTTATTTTTGAATTTGTATAAATATTTTATTTGGTTATTATAACTTTGTTAACCAAAACTAGTTCCACAACCACAAGTAGTTTTCGCATTGGGATTGGTATAGATAAATCCTCTGTTGTTTAGCCCATTTTCATAATCAATTTTAAGGTCATTGATAAGCGCCGCCTGTGTTTTGTCTATCAAAATTTGAAAACCATCTATGGGTGATTCTATATCATTTTCGTTTTTTAAGTCAAATTCAAAAATATATTGAAACCCCGAACATCCACCATTCTTGACCCCAATACGCAATTGTTTTTCAGCAGGCTCATTTGCTATGAGTTTATGAATTTGCTTAACCGCAGAAGGAGAAAATTTAACGATATTGCCTTTATATTCCATATTGATATGTTTAATTTTTAAAAAAATGCTTAACCTATAAACGAAAATTTGTTATTTTGCGTTCCAAAATTATATATTTTTCGTATGAGTAATGAAAGTTTTATCGATTTAATTAAATATTTTATCCCATTGATAGCCTTTTTGGGCTTGACGTATTTGTTTCTAGAACATTGGAAAAAGCAAGAAATGGCACGATTCAAAATGCAAATGAACCGAGAATACAAATCCCTAATTTTGCCTACACGAGTGCAAGCATACGAGCGTATGGTGCTTTTTTTGGAGCGTATATCGCCTAATAATCTTGTAACTAGGCTCAATGATAGTTCATACAGCGCCAATGAATTTAAATATGTATTAACCAAAGAAATTTCAGATGAATTTGAACATAATCTTTCGCAGCAATTGTATATTTCTTCCAAAACATGGCGTATGATTACGTTGGCAAAAGATCAAACAATTCAGCTCATTTTGCAGACTTCTTCTTCGCTATCAGCCGATGCTAAATCAAAAGATTTGGCGATAGCTATTCTCAATCAAACGATTGCAGATAAGGGAAATATGCCTACTAGCGAAGCAATAGAATTGTTAAAAACCGATTTTTTTGACTTGATGGCAGGTCGTTAGTTTTTTTATAAAAAAAGAAAAATGAAATATACAGTAGGGATTATAATCCTATTTCTAACGTCTTGTGGGACTAAGCATTATTATACAAAACAAATTGCCTGCCAAAGTAGCAAGGTAGATAATACTAGGTATGCGGCAGATTCGCAGGTAACAAAATTTTTAGCGCCCTATAAAAATGAACTGGATGCTAAAATGAATATCAAAATTGCAGAAGTAAAAGAAGATTATACCAAAAAACAACCCGAATCTTTGCTTGGAAATTGGATGGCGGATGCTATCAAATGGCATTTGGATAGTGTAGAGCATATACAAGTAGATTTTGTATGTCTCAATTATGGTGGTATCAGAATCCCAAAATTGCCAAAAGGCGATGTATCGCTTCGGATGATGTATGAATTGATGCCCTTTGACAATACCATAGCTATCGTATCGCTGGACAGCCCAGGGATGCAGACTGCATTTGAAAAATTATCGGGGCATAGAGGATGGCCCATATCTCGTGGAGCCAATTTATCTTTTT
>JBIPPG010000223.1:0-4639 GCA_044368545.1 Chitinophagales bacterium
TACACTGTTATCATTTGATACATTATCTTTTATCTCAATTACAGGCGATGAAACCGCTTCTTCTCTTTCGTCAAAATTGAAATTATGAAACGAATTTGTTTCTTCTTCATACTCATCTACTTCATTCATTTCCAATTCTAATTCAAACTGAACTTCTTGCTCCGAATCTACATAAATGGTATTATCCTGAAGTACTTGAACAGGAACCGATTTTTCAGAAATATTGATAATTTCTTTTTGCACAGCTACTTCTTCCAATTCTTCAAAACCTCCTCCATTAAAACCAGTAACTACTATCGTCACACCTAATTCTTCACCCAAAGTATCGTCATAAGTAGAGCCAAAAATAATATCAATATCATTGCGAGAAGCAAGACGGATGTCATTTAATATTTCATCGATTTCATCTATTGTAACCTCGTGTTCTCTTGAAGAAGAAACATTTACAAGCGCTTTTTTGGCACCTCTAATATCGCCATCGTTCAATAGTGGAGATTCCAATGCTTTTTTCACCGTAATTTTGGCTCTATCGGCACCATCTGCATAGCCAGATCCCATAATTGTAACACCTCCATTTGTCAATACACCTTTCACATCCGCAAAATCGGTATTGAACTCACCTGGAACGGTTATAATTTCCGAAATCCCTTTTGCTGCAGTAGCCAATACGTCATTTGCCAATGCAAACGCTTCGCTACCTTTCAACGAACCATACATTTCTCTAATTTTATCATTAGAAATAATAATGATAGCATCTACTTGTTCTTTCAAATTTTCAATACCCGCAGTAGCTTTTTCTACAGCCGATTTTCCAAGATTTGAAAAAGGCGTAGTAACAATAGCAATGGTCAAAATTCCCATTTCTCTAGCCAACTGCGCCACTACAGGAGAACCTCCTGTTCCTGTTCCCTTACCCATTCCTGCGGTAATGAACAACATTTGGGTATTGTGTCCTAATTCTTCTTTTATTTGAGCCAATGATTCCTGAGTAGCTTTTTTGCCTATTTCAGGATCGGCACCTACTCCCAAACCGTGCGTCAACTCTGGACCCAATAAAACTTTATTAGGTACTGGAGATGAGAATAAGTGTTGTTCATCGGTATTGCATACGATAAAATTAACGCCTGCTATTCCTTTGTGATACATGTGATTAACGGCATTGGTACCGCCACCACCGACTCCTATTACTTTAATGATAGAAGATTTGTCTTTTGGCAAATTGAAATCTAAGTCCATAATATGATTTTTTATGTTATTTAATTTATTGAGTTTTTTATATAATTATTTCAAATCTTCGAAATCGCGCACGGTATTTTCATCCAAAAGCAATAAATCAAATTTTGATTTTAGTCTATCGGCCCATCCCGATCCTTTTTTCTGAGCCTTTGGAGGCGTTACTGTTTGTTTTGACTCTTCTACAATTTCTACCGATTGTACTTCCAAAATCTTAGCACGTTCTATTTCTTCCTTGCTAATAACCATATCATTATTTGCATTTTTGGCAGCCAACAGCACCAAACCTATAGCGGTAGAATACATTGTATCGGTCAAAGAACGGTCTTTCAAATTGGTGAGATACGCATTGGGTCTTCCTATTTGTGTATGAATCCCAGTGAACTGCTCCACATAGTTTTTCAAATCATTGATCATAGCGCCACCTCCTGTAATTACAATTCCTGCATTCAATGCATCTTTATAAAAATTGGATTGAATTTCATTTTTTACTAATGTAAAAATTTGATCCAAACAAGCATTGATAAAACGGCAATAGGTTCTTTGGTCAATATTTATGGGTTCTTGTCCTTTGAAATTCTTAACTACCAAATATTTAGAATCCAAAGGAATATGCTTGTACAATGCACTTGTAGCATTTATGTTTTCTTTCAATGTCTTAGCCGAAGCCTTGCTCAATTTGAAATACTTACGAATTTGCTCAGTCAAGTATTCCCCAGCATAAGGAAAAATAGCGGTATGACGTATCATTCCATCGGAAAAGATAGCCAAATCGGTAGTTCCTCCTCCTATATCTATCAGACAAACCCCTTCGCTTATTTGCTCTTTTGACAAAACTGCTTCGGCCGATGCCAACGGCTCCAAATCCATATTTATCAATTCCAACCCTGCCATTTCTACAGCCATTTCAATATTTTTGGATGGATTGGTATTGCCAATAATTATATGCCAATTTGCCTCCAAACGATTGCCACGCATTCCAATAGGATTGTTGTTTTTTGGAATTTTTCCATCTACATAAAATTCCTGTGGCTGATAGCTAATAATTAATTCGCCTGGGCTAGTCATGATATTGCTCACTTGACTTTCAAGTTGCTTTATATCTTGCTCGTCTATTAAACTATCCGAATTGGGTCTTGTATAGCTCAATCGCATAATAGTAGATTTGACATGTGCTCCCGCTACACCCACTATTACTTTTTTGATTTTCATATTGCTATTGCGCTCCGCTATTTCCACGGCTTTGATAATATCTTCGGACGTATCTTTGATATTTTTCACTTCGCCATCTTCTACCCCACGAGAAGCCACTTGCCCTTTACCCAAAATTTCGATTTTTTTATCGCCAATTTTTTGGGCTACAATCACACAAATTTTTGTAGTTCCGATGTCAAGACCTACAACAATTTCTCCTTTTTTCAATTCTTTTTGCGTACTCATAATGCTGTTTATATTGATTTGTTATTTAACTTTTTATTCCTATAATTTGATTTTTATACGTAAAATCTAAGTATTTGTACTGCGATAAATCCACATAATTCAATACCGATTTATAAAAAATCAATATTTTGTTGAATCGTTTTTCAAAATCCTCATTTATCGTTCCAATTTTGAGAATAGACTGACTAAAAATCATCACCAACTCTATTTTTCCAGAAGGTTCGATATAAATTTGGTCGATAGCCTTTGCCCAAAACTCATTTTCTCTACTATAATTCAAAATCGTTTTTATTTCATATTGGATAAAACTATCGGTTTTGGATACAGGATTCAACAAGCCTTGTGTGGTGCCCAGTATCGTTATCACACGTTTTGAAAATTTTCCCGAAGTAGGCATTTTATCCCAATTTTCAGACAAATAATACGATTGTTGACCGCCTTCAAAAACCCTAGCTATCGGATTTTTTTGTTCTACAAAAATGGTTAATTTGCCATTTTGCCCCGATACTATCTGTGCATTTTTTACATATTCATTTCGTTTGATACTCTCTTCCAATGCATTAATTTTCAAATCGATAATACGCTTGCCTTTCCAATGCGAATTGACCAAATCCACTTCTTTCAACATATCCTTTTCATTGATAAAATAGTTTCCCTTATTCCCTACAAAAACCAATTTTATTTCTTTGGCACGGACATTATTCTTTCTACCTACGGCATAATATGTAGCCATAGCAAATACAGTCACAACACCTATCCAACCGATAAGTCTTATGATTTTTTTAATACTGTATTTTTTTCTATTTTCCATGCAATATTGCTATCAATTTTGAATGTAATAAATTTATATCGCCCGCACCTATCGTCACCAATACTTCTATGTCTTCTTTAGCTACATAATCCAGCACCGCTTCTTTTTCCATAATACTACAAGCCGTGGTCATATTCTCTTGAATCAAAGCCGAGCTTACGCCTTCTATTGGCAATTCTCTTGCAGGATAAATTGGTAATAAAAGCACTTCATCTGCCATATCCAAAGAGGCCGCAAAATCTTCATGCAAATCTTTTGTACGACTAAATAAATGAGGCTGAAATACAGCTGTAATCTTTTTCAATGGATAAATTTCCTTTACGCTTTGAAGAATGGCAGCTATCTCGGTAGGATGGTGCGCATAATCGTCAATTAAAATCGAATTTTTTCCCTCATACAAATACTCAAATCGTCTTTTGATGCCTTTGAAACCCGAAAGTGCTTTGGCTATTTCCTGTTCTTCGGCATCCATTAGCGTAGCCACTATAATAGTAGCCAACGCATTTTCGATATTATGTCTTCCGTTAAAATGCAATTTGAACTTTTGTTCTTCGTCATTTACATCAAACATTCCGTAGCCTTCATGAACCTCAATATTGGTAGCGTTGAACTCTTCATTATCAAAGCCATAAATCATTTTCTCACAATCGGTTTTGATAAAATCAGCTGCTTTTTCATTTATGAGCAAAAGTCCATCTTTATCCAACTTATCTACAAATTCTTGGAATGCTTTATAGATATTTTCTTTATTTCCATAAATATCCAAATGATCGGTATCTATAGAGGTAATAACAATTAGATTGGGATTTAGCTGTAAAAAGGAACGGTCAAATTCATCGGCTTCTACCACAACTACATCTTCATTTCCAAACACATAATTACTGCCAAAATTAACCGAAATGCCTCCCAAAAATGCACTGCAATCGATACCACATTGTTGCAACACATAAGCAATCATACTGCTCACAGAGGTTTTTCCATGACTGCCCGCTACAGCAATGGTAAATTTATCTTTTGTAATCAATCCCAATGCTTCCGAACGCTTCATAATAGGAATTCCACTTTGCTGAATATGATTCAACAAGGCACTATCCTTTGGAATTGCAGGGGTAAAAATTACTAAATCCACCGCATTTGGAAACATACTAGCTACGT
>JBIPPG010000224.1:0-4612 GCA_044368545.1 Chitinophagales bacterium
ACCTTGATCCAGGCGGAGTAATTGTAACAGCAATTGGAGATGATTGTGATTTCGTTTCTCGTTTTTTTACACCGCAAGCATCCATTTTAGAAGATCCTGTAACAGGTTCTGCTCATTGTTCTCTAGTGCCATTTTGGTCAAAAAGACTTGATAAAAAAGTACTTTATGGGCAACAAGTTTCGGAACGAATGGGAAAACTATATTGTGAAGACAAAGGAGACCGAGTTATTATTAGCGGAACAGCAAAAACCTATTCAATTGGAAAATTTTGGACAGAATAAAACTACTGCCAACAAGGTATTGCCAAAAGCGGGGCTTCAGTACATAATCCAAACTTTTGGTATTTCTATAAACTTTTGTACTTTAGCCAAGCATTAGTAATTCTAAACCCCGCATTCGGCAATACCAGACCGTTAGGCGCTATCTTTAACGAACATTCTGCCCAAAATGAAAATTAAAATTACAATTGTTTTTCTTTCTCTAATCTTGAGTTGCCAAAACTCAATGGAAAAACAAAATGTTTCAAAAACAATAGAGCAATATTATGAAATAGACTCTACAATACAATCTAAAAATCAACTTATATTTAAAAACACATATCCATATAACCAAACAAGCTATATTGAAATTTTAAACTATCCAAATAGACATTATTGGGATTCTAAAAAAGTAAAAGGAGGATTTAAGTCTAATGATACTATTATAAAAAATGGCAACCTTAATTTTGACCATAAAATGATTTATAGTAAAGTTAAGTTGACAAAAAATCAAGCTAAAAAACTATTTCAAACTTTACATAATATTGAATGTATTAATGATATGACTGCTGCTTGTTTTGACCCAAGAGATATGATTGTATTTTATGACAAAAATAATAAGCCATTTGAATACATTGAAATTTGTTTTGGATGCTCATATTATAGAGGAGGAGAAAAAGTGCCAACAATTAGCTTATGTCCTTCTAAAACGAAATTAATTATTAATGAACTTGCAAACTTTGGTTTAAAAAGAGGCGACTTTAATGAAATTGAACACAAACTTTTGGAAAAGTACAAATAACCAAAAAAACTGCCACTATCAGCTAGGGTTTATTCATCTCTCTAATTTTAGTTAAAAGGAATTCATATTTTGCTTCGCAGGACGTTGGGCTCAACGAGCCAACAATGAAACCATTTTACAACATCTTTAAAAATTCATTCAAGGACGAAAAAATCAATTAATTTTGATATTTTTTCGTCTAAAGACGAAAAAATTTGTATTTTTGTATAAAATTTCGGCTATGAGTGAAAATTTCAAGAAGCTAGAAGCTTATAATTTTTGGTATGGAAATCAACCCGATCTTGGTTACAAGCGTGTGGATTATTTGAACAAAATCAAGGATTATTGTCAAAATAAATTGATAAAAGTCATTGTAGGACAGCGACGTATAGGCAAAAGTTATCTTTTGCGTCAGATAGCATTTGACCTGATAGAAAATGGTATCCCTGCCACCAATATCCTGTATATAAATAAAGAATATATCGATTTTGATTTTATCAAAAATTATCAGGAATTAGATGATTTGATCAAAGAATACAAATCTACACTCAAACCAGAAGGAAAAGTTTATATATTTATAGATGAAATTCAAAATATAGCGCAATGGGAACGATTGATTAATTCCTATGCGCAACATTTTATGGACTCTTATGAATTTTTTATATCGGGCTCCAATTCCAAAATGTTATCGGGAGAATTGGCGTCGGTATTATCTGGAAGATATATAAGTTTTGAGATATTTACATTTAGTTTTCGAGAATATTTAGGCATACTGGGGCTGGATAATAGCAAACAAAACTATCTAAACTATATGCAACATGGCGGTTTGCCCGAATTGTTCAATTTGCCCAATGAAGAAACCAAAAGACATTATGTACAATCCGTAAAAGACACGGTATTGCTCAGAGATATCATACAACGATACGCTATCAAAGACCCAAAATTGCTCGAAGATTTATTTATCTATGTGATCAACAATGCGTCTACACTCCTTTCTATAAGCAATATAGTCCAATACTTAAAAGCTCAAAATAGAAAGACCTCTTATGATACCATAGGGCTTTATCTGGGGTATATAGAAGAAACTTTTATGATCCACAAAGCACAGCGATATGAAATAAAAGGAAAAGAGCTGTTGAATGGTAATGTAAAATACTATATCAATGACCTTACCTATAGAAATTTTTTATATAGCGGATTTGCTTATGGATATGGATTTCAACTCGAAAATTTAGTCTATTTGACTCTAAAAAGGCATGGATATGACTTATATGTTGGAATTGTGCCCAACAAAGAAGTAGATTTTGTAGCTAAAAGAGGGAACAACACCTTGTATGTTCAATGTAGTTATGTGATGACAGAACCTACCACCATAGAAAGAGAATATGCCTCGCTGGAAGCGATAAAAGACCATTACCCAAAAATTGTTGTTTCTATGGACGATATAGCACTTCCTAATAAAGGAGGCATCGAACATATCCTAGCTTGGAATTTAGAAGCCTATTTGGAGCAATAAATAGGCATCTCTAATTGAAATGCCTATATTTTTTTAAAACTTAGAAACCTTAACCGTTTTTTCAAACTGCTCCGAGCGTATTTTTAGCAAATACGAACCTGACGGCAAATGGCTTAAGTCGATAGTTTCCTTAACCGATTTATTCACTTTTTGACGATATACTTGGCTTCCTACCACATTAAAGATGGATAGTTCCGCTTCTTGTATATACATCCCAAAATCTATTTGAATAATACTTGATGTAGGATTTGGATAAATGCTTAACGAATTGATGGATTCTTCAGCAATGCCACTTGAATTATAGCTCACACAATCCGAAGTATCGGCACAAGCGTTATTCTTTACTTCTACCGCAAAAGAGGCTTTTGTGGTGGTAGTAAACACTCTTGTAGTAGCACCCGATATTTTTCGCCAAGGATTGCAAATGTACCATTGAAACGAAACGCCAGCAGAGTCGGGCTCATTGGAGATATATTGTGTTCCTACTCTTTGTACGGTTTTATTTACTTTGTTTATTTTCAAATTCAATACAATTACACTATCACAGCCTTTGGTGGTCTTAAACTTGTAATTATACAACCCACTTTTGGTATAGACGCTATCGCCAAAACGGTAGTCATTACAAGCGGTAGCGGATATAGAATCTTTTGTAGAAGTCAATATAGTGATAAATAAAGTACGAATTGTATCTGCCGTAGCAGTGACAATTGTATCTTTGAAAACACCATTTTGAGTATAGGTTTTGCTATGAGCAATTACTTGAGCACAACCAGAAAGCGTGACTGAATCTTTTATTAATTTTTTGATTTTTAAATTAATAGAGATAATACTATCACAACCATTTATAGTTTTCAAAGTGTCTTTGAGTATTTGACTTGTAGTATAAACCGTTCCTTTAAATGTATAAGAATTAAAAGTATCTTTGTTTACAGTTGTATTTTGAATAGGATATATATTTACCGTTAACCCATAAATGGTATCACATACGCCACTGGAAATACTATCTAAATATGTTCCCGATGTATTATACGTTTTCCCATTAAAAGTAACAGAGCCACAACCTGTAAGCGTCTTTTTTTCTTCTTTTTTCAATACTACAATATTCACCCAACGAATGGTATCGCATAAAGTCCCTTTAATCGTATCAGAAAATGATAGCGAAGTATGGTATGTTTTTCCCTTGTACGTGTATGCTTTGCAGCTAGAGATGTTTTGAGTATCTCTCGTTGGAGTAATTGTAATATTTAATGTAAAAATGGTATCGCATGTACCACTTATACTATCCATAAAAACGCCACTAGTATTGTATGATTTAGCATTAAATGTAACCGATTTACAGTCGCTAAACGATTTAGAATTTTGAATCTTATTAATGGTTAAATTAATAGTTCTAAAGGTATCGCAAGAGCCACTGGTAATAGTATCCAATATAGATTGGCTCGTATTATAAACCTTGCTTTTATATGAGTACGATTTGCAACTTGTTATGTTTTGCGTATCTCTTATTGGGGATGCAAATGTAATATTTAGCACTTTGATACTATCACAACCGTTAGATTTTGTCAATTTTCTTGTATAGAATCCATTTTTAGATACCGTAGTATCTATAAAAAGATAGCTTGATTTACAATAATTTGAAATAACCTGTGTATCACGAGACGAATTTTTAATGGTTACATAATGAAACACCACACTATCTCCGCCTAAATAATTGATTAGTGTATCTTTATATAAATTAGAAACTGAAAATTTATTTTTACCGAGCCTAAATGTATCACAAACCGTATCAAATTTTATACTCGCTACCGAAGTTTTAATGGTATTTAGCACTGTATTTGTAATAATTGGGGCGTTAAAATCAAAGTAAATCAGCGCCTTGTTTTTTATTTGAGTGCCATAGGCCAAATTAGGTTTTTGATTAATAGTATAAGAAATAGAACCTTTTGAAAGTGGCTCGTTTGTAGCACTATCTACAAGCATTATATTTGAGAAAGTCCACTCGGCTACACCTCCTTTTAGCACTTGAAACGTATAAGCGTGTGTATTAGCAGTAGTACT
>JBIPPG010000380.1:0-4562 GCA_044368545.1 Chitinophagales bacterium
AGCAGTGGTTGGTGACGCCGCACAGTGCAGCCAGCCCAGTCCCAATTCGAGGATGGATGATGATCAGCCCTTATGATCACAGCCCACGGCTGTGCATGCGGTGTTGTACTACAGTGCATTACAGAGCTGTGCTGCTGCGCTGCCTGCCACTGCTAGTTGGCTGCAGATGCATGCAGCAGCCAGCCCTGCACATGGATGTGAACTCTTCTGATGCTGCTTGCATGTCAACAGCAATGGCCCTGGCTCAGCTACAGGTAGTATGTTACAGTGCAAGACCAGCAGTGTGCTGTGCTGCAGGGGCAGCACTGTCCTGCCACAGACCAGCTTGTGAAGGATACAGCAGCAACCCCACAACATCACCTCCCAGCCTGCCCCTGTGCCCTGTTTGCCTTCCTCTTCAGTTTCCTCAGCTGCTGATCAAAGTGCCTACCCCCTGCTTGGATGCAGGCCTGCCAGCGCAATGGCAATTCACCAATGGTAGCAGCAGCAGGCTGCGCTTCAAGGCTCTTCAGCAGCTCAGAGCACTTGGGCCCCCAGCCCAGCTTCTGCCTTTGATCCGCCTTGTCCAGCTTCGCCTTGACTCCTCCGAAGAAGCCATAGTCCAGCGGGTCGAGATCAGGAGAGCGCTGCGGCAACAACTCAATGGTGATACCCTGGCTCTTGCACCAGGAGCTGACAATGCTGTCCTTGTGCGCTGGGTCTCTGTCGTGCAACAACACCATTCTGCTCCTCTCGCCCCTGGTGTTGTGGTGCACGCTGTTTTCGAATGCCTTCTGCACAGCATGAAGGTACTCCTCACCACACATGCCTGTGTGCACTTCACCACTCGCCTTCTTGTAGACCTTGGGTGCTGTGTAGTCTGGATACTTGCTCGTTGACACAATGTACACTTGGTTCGGGAAATTCTGCCTCAAGAAGACGCACACCTTCAGCCTACTGCGATCAGTGCCTCCTACGTGGTACCTCTCAACCTTATCCATGGTCTGTGGGACGCGAACGTATGGTGCTGTCTTCTGTCGCCCTGCAGACCGGAACCCTAGTTTGTGCACAAGACAGCGCAGCGTGAAGCCACCAAGTACGAGTACATGTGCCTACTCACGTTGAAGTATGGCATCAGGTGAGCGCAGTAGCATAGTGCAAGGGCTGGTTTCATGCTGGCTTTGCTGCTTTACCTGAGGGTGGGGGATGCTCGTCGATTGCTGTCTCGTCTGAGACGATGAAGTTGCGCACGTCGCTGCCATACTTCTGCAGCATGTCCTTGCAGTGTTTCACCCGGGCCTCGGCGTCCTTCTTTGTGATTGCGAACACAGTGCCCGTTTCAGTCAGCACCAGTGTGCACTCCCTATCCTTCAGCCATCTCCTGAGGTGGCTGTAAAAGTTGGCCTGATCAACAGGACCCTGCAGCCCTGCTGCACTCACTGCCTGCTCAAAGAACTCAGTGCTGCTCATAGGATCTGTGGCAGCTAGCAGCAGCTCATATGAAGCTTGCAACATGGTGTCATCATACTTGACAGGCCTGCCAGCACCGGGGCTGTGAGCCAGGGTCCCTTTGGTATCAAGCCTGTCAATCAGCCTCTCATAGGTCCTGTGATCCCTGAGACCTGAGGCTGCTGCTGCTTTCACTTTGCTGTGTGTCTTCATATAGGTGGATACATAAATGGCCCTCTTAGCCTCACCCCGTGTGGCCACCATTGGAACAATCAACTGCTAGCGGGCCTACCAGCACTATGCTGTCACAGACTTGGCTGCTGCTGCCATATGCATGGGATCTCATATGCATGCACCACACTATCACACAGACAGCAGCACCACCTCATAGCGTGCGGCCTTCCTTTCAGTGAAGCAGGCACTCTGAACCCCAAACTGATCAAGTAATATGAACTGGCTGCCCTGCTGCAGGTGGCGCTTCTTGGATCTGACCGCACCTGGTGGTGCAGGCAAGGAGCCATCTGTGCTATGATGTTGTGGCGTGGTGCAGCATGGCACAGCACATGCGCCAGCGCCAGCTAGGAGGAGAAGGCGCAGCCCTGTGTGGTGTGGCAAGCCATGAGCTACAGCGTGTGCCGGCCGGCCAGGTGGGTGGCGAGGGTGGCGGGATACATGTTACTGCTGCATGCAGCTGGCTGGGTTCTGACTCAAAGGCACATGCAGCATGCATGCATGATGAATAGCGGTGCTGGCCATGCCCTTGCATTGGGCAAAGCAGCAGTGGTTGGTGACGCCGCACAGTCGGGCTGAGAAATTATGCGCCAGCCCGGGCCCGTACCGCGCCTTGTTGCCATTAGTTGCCGCATCACCCTGCATGGCCACTTGCTGTGGCTGTACTTATAGCCTTTCAAACTACATGACATCATCGGAGCACAGCACTCATACCAGCAGCAGTCGCCTGCTGTAGCTGTAACCGCGCAAGTTCGATCCCCCCCGGCCTCGCGCTGCTCCCTTGCAAAAGTCTTGCTTTAACTGTGGGGGGGCGGGAGGGAAGGATGGTCTGAAGGAGATAGCAGTTTTTTTTGTGCTGCTGGCTAGTGTGCCAAATAACCTTGCCTCACACCCATCTCATTCTACTCCATGCAGCCTCCTCTATCCGCTGGCAACATCTCTCCACAGTGACCTCCGACCACCCCAGGGGCCACCCGCTGCCTGGCCGCCTGTACCCGCCCGCCTGCCGCAGCCTGCCTGCACCTCGCCATCCTCACCACCACCTCCTGGTCTGCTCACACATGCGCCGCGCACTGTGGAGCTGCAGCGCTGCAACCGCTGCGCGGCACCAGTCTGACCCCGGCCACCCTGGCGCTGATGGCGGAGCGCACCTGGGGCATCAGCACGCGCCGCTGGCTACAGCATTCGGAGCCTGCTATCCATGTCCCCTCCGCCACGAGTGCAGCAGCGCTGTGCTGCACCGCTAGCAGCAGCAGATCGCTCCTGCCATCAGCAGCTGCGTATGTAGCAGATCGCTGCACTGCGGCGCACATGCACATCTGCAGCCGTTGTGTCGTTGCAGCATGCCGTTGCGCTTGCGCAACCAGTTGGCGTGTGTGTTGTTGAGGGCAGCAGGTGTGCTGTATGTAGGTGCGACGCGCACGCATAATACACTGCCGCTGATCAGCTGTCATGTGGCAAAGTTGCTGCTGGCACTTGAAGGCCTTGCGGGTGGTGGTGGTCACGGGTGCGTTTCGAAGGTGCAGCTAGTCAGCGTGATAGCGTTTGCTCGGGAGGCTATCTAGGAGAGTTCTGGCTATGATCATGCAAGAGTGGTGGCTGGCATCTGTAATCCATAGGCTGCTTTGAATGCGCTGCGTACGAGCCACCGTTATCTGCGCTCATCGGCGTGACATAATTACTCAGGACCATAGTGCAGCCAGCCCAGTCCCAATTCGATGATGGATGATGATCAGCCCTTATGATCACAGCCCAGGGCTGGGCATGCGGCGTTGTACTACAGTGCATTACAGAGCTGTGCTGCTGTGCTGCCTGCCACTGCTAGTTGGCTGCAGATGCATGCAGCAGCCAGCCCTGCACATGGATGTGGACTCTTCTGATGCTGCTTGCATGTCACCAGCAATGGCCCTGGCTCAGCTACAGGTAGTATGTTACAGTGCAAGACCAGCAGTGTGCTGTGCTGCAAGGGCAGCACTGTCCTGCCACAGACCAGCTTGTGAAGGCTACAGCAGCAACCCCACAACATCACCTCCCAGCCTGCCCCTGTGCCCTCTTTGCCTTCCTCTTCAGATTCTCAGCTGCTGATCAAAGTGCCGACCCCCTGCTTGGATGCAGGCCTGCCAGCGCAATGGTAATTCACCAATGGTAGCAGCAGCAGGCTGCGCTTCAAGGCTCTTCAGCAGCTCAGAGCACTTAGGCCCCCAGCCCAGCTTCTGCCTTTGATCCGCCTTGTCAAGCTTCGCCTTGACTCCTCCGAAGAAGCCATAGTCTAGCGGGTCGAGATCAGGAGAGCGCTGCGGCAACAACTCAATGGTGATACCCTGGCTCTTGCACCAGGAGCTGGCAATGCTGTCCTTGTGCGCTGGGTCTCTGTCGTGCAACAACACCATTCTGCTCCTCTCGCCCCTGGTGTTGTGGTGCACGCTGTTTTCGAATGCCTTCTGCACAGCATGAAGGTACTCCTCACCACACATGCGTGTGTGCACTTCACCACTCGCCTTCTTGCAGACCTTGGGTGCTGTGTAGTCTGGATACTTGCTCGTTGACACAATGTACACTTGGTTCGAGAAATTCTGCCTCAAGAAGACGCACACCTTCAGCCTACTGCGATCAGTGCCTCCTACGTGTTACCTCTCAACCTTATCCATGGTCTGTTGGACGCGAACGTATGGTGCTGTCTTCTGTCGCCCTGCAGACCGGAACCCTAGTTTGTGCACAAGACAGCGCAGCGTGAAGCCACCAAGTACGAGTACATGTGCCTACTCACGTTGAAGTCTGGCATCAGGTGAGCGCAGTAGCATAGTGCAAGGGCTGGTTTCATGCTGGCTTTGCTGCTTTACCTGAGGGTGGGGGATGCTCGTCGATTGCTGTCTCGTCTGAGACGATGAAGTTGCGCACGTCGC
>JBIPPG010000225.1:0-4552 GCA_044368545.1 Chitinophagales bacterium
TGTATCTAAATATATTGGGATTTTTTTTAATCCATTTTATTTATTTCCAATTCATTTTTTATGAATCCTATTTCTATTTTGCAGCAGACATTGGGTTTGCCAGAAAAAAGTATTAATAATACCCTTTCCTTACTCGAAAGTGGCGCAACAATTCCATTTATAGCTCGATATAGAAAAGAACAAACAGGCAATTTGGATGAAGTTCAAATTTTTTCGATTCAAAAGGAGTATCAAAAAATAATTGATTTAGAAAAAAGACGAGAAAGTATTCTTCAATCTATTGAAGAACAAGGGAAATTATCACCAGAACTCAAATCAAAAATTCTTCAAGCCAAGTTGATGAGCGAATTGGAAGATTTATACCTTCCCTACAAACCCCAAAAACGCTCCAAAGCCCAACTTGCTATTCTTCAAGGATTGGAACCTTTTGCGAATTGGATAATGAAACAAACTTATGGTGATGTATCATTAGAAGCTGAAAAATATTTGACCGATGAAGTCAAAACCATTAAAGATGCTATAAATGGAGCTCTTGAAATTCTCTCAAGTAAGATGGCAGAAGATATTGCTATCCGAAATTATTGTAGAGAACAATTTGAAAAACACGCCATTCTTCATTCAAAGAAAAAAAGAGGCGAGCGTGAAGGCGAAATGCAATACAAAGACTATTTTGATTTTAATGAAAAACTCGTTAGATGTCCTGCTCATAGGATTTTAGCGTGTTTTAGAGGCGAAAAAGAAGGTTTTTTGAATTTAGAAATCAATATTAATGAAGAATTTGCGATAGAACGAATAGAACGGAAATATGTACGAGGTCACCATGAATCCAGCGAATATATCAAAAAAGCGAGTGAAATGGCTTATGACAATCATTTGCAACCTCAAATGGAAAGTGAATTTAGAGATTGGGCAAAAGATAAAGCGGACAAAGAATCTATAGCCATCTTTGGTACCAATCTAAAGCAATTGCTGTTGGCGCCACCACTAGGACACAAGCGTATTATGGGAATTGATCCCGGATTTAGAACAGGATGTAAAGTAGTCTGTATCGATGAAATTGGAAATTTGCTCCACAATACCACTATTTATCCCCACCCACCTCAAATGGACACCCTTCTGGCTGAAAAAATCATCCTTGAAAATTGTGCTAAATATAAAATTGAAGCAATAGCAATTGGAAATGGAACTGCAGGAAGAGAATCGGAAGATTTTGTCAATAATATAAATTTTGGTTCCGAAAAACCTATGGTTTTTATGGTAAACGAATCGGGAGCAAGTATATACAGTGCTTCAGCAGAAGGAAGAGAAGAATTTCCCAATCATGATGTAACCGTAAGGGGCGCTGTATCCATAGCTAGAAGATTGATGGATCCATTGGCAGAATTGGTAAAAATAGACCCAAAAAGTATTGGCGTAGGACAATATCAGCATGATGTAAATCAGACTATGCTCAAAGAGGAACTGGCTCATATTGTAGAATCTGCCGTAAACTCGGTAGGTGTGGATTTGAACACTGCTAGTAAATGGCTACTAAAACATGTGGCTGGAGTAGGGCCAACTTTGGCACAAAATATAATAGACTATAGAACTCAAAATGGCAAATTTACTTCTCGAGCAGAATTAAACAAAGTATCAAGATTGGGTGACAAAGTTTTTGAACAATGCGCTGGTTTTCTTAGGATTAGAAATGCAAAAAACATTTTGGACAATACGGCAGTACACCCCGAAAGTTATGGAATAGTAGAAAAAATGGCAAAATCAATGAATGTAACAGTAGAAGAATTAGTTGCGGATAAGGAATTGCAGAAAAAAATTAATTTATCTCAATTTGTAACCGAAAAAATAGGAATGGCCACACTTAATGATATCAAAATGGAATTAGCCAAGCCGGGAAGAGATCCTAGAGCTTCTATTGAACGTGTAGCATTTGATAAAAATATTCGTAAAATAGAAGATATTAAAATAGGAATGACATTAGAAGGATTGGTGACCAATATTACTAATTTTGGCGCTTTTGTAAATATCGGAATCAAAAATGAAGGACTTGTCCACGTATCGGAAATGAGTCATAACTTCATTAAAGATCCAAACGAAGTGGTGCATCTCAATCAAAAAGTTCAAGTAAAAGTTATCGATATTGACATGACTAGAAATAGAATACAATTGAGCATGAAAGCGTAATAGAAAATTTTATTTTTTCCAATCTATTATTTGTTTTGTCACTTCATAGCCATTTTCGGGTTGAGACCAATCATTCAAAACATTTTGTTTTTTTAGATTTGATGTTTTTGAATATATCAGCCCAATATTTAACGCATAATAATCATACGCATTCAATTTTTCGATGGCATTTTCATCATCCACTTTTAATACTTTTGTTGTTTGCGGAAAATTATTACTAAAAACCGTAATGGGTTGATTTACTTCTTTATACACATATTGCCAATTGGCAAGATATGCTTTATCATCTGTTGTTTGAATCAGTTGATTTCCTCTCCAAGATAAATTTTCCTCAACTGGAAAAACCATATTGATAAATTGAAGATTATCTCTATTGTATATGAGCATAGTATTACTTCGTTTTACCGAATTTTTTCTTAAAAATCGATACGTATCTCCTATTTCTTTTTTAAAAAAAACATCAATTTCATACTCATTTTGATTTCCGAAACTATCTATTTTTTTTGATATTACTTCTTTGATGTAATATTTTATTTGATCTTTTGTGACAACAGTATCCAAACTACTCTTTTTATACCAAACCGAATCTATCTGATATTCAACCCAATTACCTTCATAGATTGGATTCCATATAGTATCTTTCAATGGATTAAATGTTATTGAATTGTCTAATTTTTTTTTACAAGAAGTAAAAAACATCAATACCAAACATACAAAAAAAGTAATTCTAACCATTTTTTATAAATATGTAAGCATTCTAATTTAATGCTTAAAAAAATTATGACTTCGCTTTTTCCGAAGTCTCATGCACTGCATAAGTTGGACACGTTTTTTTCTTACAAGAAAAAGAGGCAATTAATAAAAGACCCACAACAACAATAAATGCTTTTTTCAACATACAATATAATTTAAAATTCTAGTATTTACAACGCACAAAACTACTAAAAAATTATATTTTGAAAATATTTTTTTTATTTGAAACTTTTTAGATTTTTTTGTCGTTATAAAGACGTTAAAAAATTAATCTAAATTATGCGTCAACTCAAGATCTCCAAATCCATTACTAATCGTGAAAGTCAATCCGTAGAAAAATACCTACAAGAAATTGGAAGGGTAGAATTGATAACGGCTGAGGAAGAGGTTGAATTAGCAAAAAGAATTAAAAAAGGTGATCAAATTGCACTAGAAAAATTGGTAAATGCCAATCTTAGATTCGTAGTTTCGGTAGCAAAACAATATCAAAACCAAGGACTTACACTCAATGACTTAATCAATGAAGGTAACGTTGGATTGGTAAAAGCTGCACAAAAATTTGACGAAACAAGAGGTTTCAAATTTATATCTTATGCCGTATGGTGGATTCGTCAGTCTATTATGCAAGCTTTGGCAGAACAATCTCGTTTGGTTCGTTTGCCATTGAACAAGGTAGGATCACTATCAAAAATTCGTAAAGCATTAATTCAACTAGAACAAGAATTTGACCGTGAACCGAGTATTGAAGAATTAGCCAATTATTTGGATATCAGCCAAAGAGAAGTAGAGCAAACCTTGAAATTATCTTCAAGACATACTTCATTGGATGCACCTTTGATTGAAGGAGAATCGAGTTCATTGTCCGATGTACTTCAAAATGACAACGCCGATTTTGCGGATAGTTTCTTGGAATATGCCGATTCATTAAAAAGAGAAACCGAACGTTCGTTGAGTACATTGACGTTCAGACAACGTGAAATTATAAAATTATATTATGGAATTGGGATTGACCATCCAATGAGCTTGGAAGATATAGGCGATGAGCTTGGAATTACAAGAGAGCGTGTAAGACAAATTAAAGATAAGGCTATTTTGAAATTAAGATCTGCGAGCCGAAGCAAATTGTTAAAATCCTATTTAGGATAAACATACAAAGCCTCTTTCAATCGAAAGGGGCTTTTTTTATACTTTCAATTCTATATTTTTTTAATTTTTTGCTACAAATTTGAACAATAATAAAAACTAAGTATTTTACATACTTTTTCAAACAATTTGAGTGTTTAATGTACAAGAAGTCGACAAAAAATCGATTCTATTTTGTAAAATTTCAAAAAAAAACGTATGAAAAAGGGAGTAGCCATCAAAAAAAGACAAAATGTAGCGATGATAAACACCCTTATCATTACTAATGTATCGGACAATAGCATTAAGCCCTCATCCAATTCTGGAACAGGACAAGGCAATTCAAATCAAGTTCCTTTGAAAAATAAATAAGGCATTATAATACACAAAGCATTATTTTTGTTTTAAAATGATTGATACTAATAAAAGTTTTCGTATAGGAATGGACGCAAAGCGTGCGTTTCACAATAATACGGGTTTGGGCGTGTATAGTAGA
>JBIPPG010000226.1:0-4536 GCA_044368545.1 Chitinophagales bacterium
TCCTTTAAAATCTTCAAAAATTACTTCATCCATTCTTGAACCAGTATCAATTAATGCTGTAGCAATAATTGTAAGCGAACCTCCATTTTCAATTTTTCGAGCTGCCCCAAAAAATTGTTTAGGTTTTTGCATAGCATTGGCTTCTACCCCACCCGAAAGCACTTTGCCAGAAGAAGGCGCTACCGTATTGTATGCACGAGCAAGACGTGTAATAGAATCCAAAAGAATTACCACATCGTGTCCACTTTCTACTAGTCTTTTTGCTTTTTGTAGCACAATATTAGAAATACGAACGTGACGCTCAGCAGGCTCATCAAATGTAGAAGCAACAACTTCGGCATTTACACTTCGCATCATATCGGTTACCTCTTCAGGTCTTTCATCTATCAATAAAACGATAAGATATACTTCGGGATGATTAGCCGCAATAGAATTGGCAATATCTTTAAGCACGGTAGTTTTACCTGTTTTTGGCTGTGCTACAATCATACCACGCTGTCCTTTTCCTATAGGTGTAAATAAATCGACAAGACGTCCAATCACATTTTTTGAATCGCCTTCAATGGACAACTTCAACTTTTCGAACGGAAACAATGGTGTCAAATAATCAAAAGGCACACGGTCACGCATTTTCTCTACCGTTTTACCATTGATATACAAGGCTTTTTGCAATGCAAAATATCGTTCGCCTTCTTTTGGAGGACGAATAGGGCCTACTACAGTATCGCCTGTTTTGAGTCCAAAAGCACGAATTTGAGATGGCGCTACATATACATCATCGGGCGATGGCAAATAATTATAATTAGCCGAACGCAAGAATCCAAAATTTTCATTGGTTATTTCCAAAACCCCTTCACAATTCACAATGCCCTCCAATTCAGCCAAAATTTGATTTTTCATCTCATTTGGATTGGGTTGTTGTTCTTGTACTACAGGCGTTTTTTCTTCTAAAACTTTCTCCTCCATAGGCGCAGCCAATTCGGTAGCTTCATTAGAAGGCATTACTTCCTCTTCATTTTCAGGAGCGTCAAAAAGGTCTACATTCTCTTTTTTCTTTCCACCTTTAGAACCTGTTTTATTGAAAGGTTTTTTTTCTACTTTTTCTTTTTTAAAATCTATCTTGATTACTTCGGGGGTTTCTTCTATCACCACCGGAGTCTGCTCTTCAGAAGCATCAATAGGCTCCGATGTCTCAGGCTCTTTTGCTTTTTTCTTTTCTTTAAGGACAATTTTCTTTGGAGCTTCTTCCACAGCATCTATTGGTGGCGTAATATCTTCAGAAACTTTAGCTAAACGCCTTCTTTTTGGTTTTTCATTCTCCAAATTTTCTTCTTTGTTGACTTCCTTCATGGTTAATTAAATTAATGGTATCAAAAAACAATTGATAGTTTTTTCAAATATAAATTAAAAATTTTAATAATTATGTTTCAAAAAATTGAACGTAAATGTGATTGACTTTTTTGGAAAACCTTTAAATTTATGAAGCTATTTTTCAATATACTCAAAAGTTTTTTTGATATTATATGAGGCAAAAATAAGGCATTTTTTTAATTCCCATATTTTTTTTTAAAATCATTTGAAAAAAAAAATGAAACTTTGCAGTTCAAAAAATATAATCTGTGAGCTGGAAATCCACTTTAGAAGTCCTCAAAGGCGAAATTAACGAATATAAAATTAACAATTCCAACGAATTAGAATCATTTCGTATTGAGTTTTTGGGTACAAAAGGCAAAATGAAAGATGCTATGTCCCTTATGGGAAGTTTGCCTGTAGAAGAAAAAAAAATATATGGACAAGCTGTAAATGAAGTTAAAAAAATGGCTGAAGAAAAATGGCAGTCATCAAAAGAACTATTTGAAAACCAACCCAAAAAAGCGACAAAGAATATAGATATAACTGCCACTACGTTCAAAAAAAACATGGGAACGGCACATCCTATTTCATTGGTACGTCGCAAAATTGTGAGTATTTTTGAGCGAATAGGATTTGTAGTAGCCGAAGGACCCGAGATAGAGGATGATTGGCACAATTTTACGGCACTCAACACACCCAAAGACCATCCTGCGCGCGATATGCAAGATACCTTTTTCCTTACAGAAGATAAAGAATACTTGCTCCGTACTCATACATCTAGCGCACAAATACGTTCATTGGAAAATGAAAAATTACCCTTACGAATTATTACTCCAGGAAGAGTTTTTAGAAATGAAACCATTTCGGCACGAGCGCATTGTACTTTTCATCAAGTAGAAGGATTGTATGTAGACGAGGGTGTTTCGTTTGCCGATTTGAAACAAGTTATTTATTATTTTGCAAAAGAAATGTTTGGCAGCGAAAATGTTCGTTTTCGTCCTTCATTTTTCCCTTTTACCGAGCCTAGTGCGGAGATAGATATTTCATGTTTTATCTGCAACCAAAAAGGCTGCAATGTATGCAAAAAAACGGGCTGGGTAGAGATAGGAGGCTGCGGTATGGTAGACCCTAATGTCCTCAAAAACTGTAATATCGACACGGCTAAATACAATGGATTTGCATTTGGGATGGGGATAGAACGAATAGCCATGCTACAATACCAAATCAATGATATTCGTCTTTTTTGGCAAAATGATACTCGATTTTTGCAACAATTCAAAGGCGAAGTATTGTAAAAAACTAAAAATGCAAATCGCAATTGATCCATTCTTGGCTCAGCGATGCATTCATTTTTTTGTAAAATTCAATGGCAGTAGTATTCCAGTCTAGTACTTGCCATCGCATACGCTTGCATTTTTCTTCTTTTGCTACAGCTACTATTTTTTCTAGCAATGCCTTGCCAATATTCACACCTCTATATTCGGGTTTTACATACAAGTCATCTAGATACAAACTCTTGCCTACCCATGTATAATACGCAAAGAAATAGAGTGCCATACCTACAATTTTTCCATCAATTTCGGCTACATAAAATTGAAAATAATCTTTTTCTTCATGCATTCTCTCTACGGTATTAATTACCGCATCGGGTTCTCTCTCAAAGAGTGCTAGCTCTTTTATCATTTCTAAAATAGCTTCAAAATCAGCTTCATATCCTTTTCTAATTATCATTTCAAGTTTAATTTATACAAAAATAACTAAGTACTTTTTAAATCTCGACTATTTTGACAAAAAGTATCAACTTTTTTAAAAAGGAAGATTTTTTCCACAATATCAAAAAAAATGTCTAACTTTACCCCCAAATTCTATAAAAAAGAATAAATATGAAGAAAATTTTTACTTTACTTATTATAAGTTTTCATTTTTCCATAATTTCAGCACAATTAGTACCTATGTGTACTAGTAGTGCAAACAATACAGATGATGATGAGATAATAAATGTTAATATACAAGGAACAACGCTCAATAATTCATCTTCTTGTGCAACTACTGGGTCTACAACTTCTACTCCACCATCGGTATTAAACAGATATTCTAATTATACAGATGTCGTTAACAATCTTCTTCTACCAGGTCAAACGTATTCTGTATCTGTTACAGGTACCAACTGTAATAATTTTGCTTTTTCTGCAGGTTGTGCTATTTTTATTGATTATAATAATAATGGAGTATGGGATTTGCCGGGAGAAAGAGTTGTTACTTGGCCTACTACAGCTTTGGCGGTGAGTCCAGCTAGTACACAATATCCTGTGGCTACTTTTACCGTTCCAAATACAAATTTAGCATTAGGTAGTATTACTAGATTAAGAGTAACGTTGATAGAAAGTAGTGCTGGTGCAAATCATTCTGGTTGTGGAAATTATGGATGGGGAGAAACTGAAGATTACGCTATTCGACTTGGCGAAAAAGAATTTGACTTATCACTAGATCCAATTGTAGAGCCTGACACGGTATCTTTTTGTGGTGACAAAAAAATTCCAATGACTGTTAAAATCAATAATTTAGGGAATCAACCTATGCTAGGTGCTTTTGCAAAAATAAATGTATTAAGAAATGGAGTCTTGATAGACTCTATTCGAAAAGATATACCTACAACTATTTTAGAAAATACTTCACTGAATGTAAATATTGGTGAAATGACTTTTAATACTGATGAGCCACTCGAATTTCATGCAATCGTATATCATCCCGATGACCAAAAAAGAGGAAATGATACCCTAAAAAAAACCATTTGGGTATATCAACATCCTACCTTTAGCAAACGATTTAATAAAGTATGTCTTGGCGATTCTACATTATTGGTTGTAGATAGTTTTTCGCAAAATCCACATAGAATTTTGTGGGAAAATCAAGATGAAAATGATAGTACAAAAATGTTATTATCTTCAGCAAAAAATGTTTCGGTTTCAATAACTAGAGGAAAATGCGAAAAAAGCTATACAATTCCAGTAACAATGCACCCTTTACCTACTCTTACTATGCCAAAAGATACTATATTGTGTAATGGACAAAATATAAAATTGGAAGTAAGTACAAATGGACAAACCGTAATATGGTCTCCCGATAGTTCAAATGGCACTTCTAAAATTGTAGGGGATAGTAATAAAACATATACAGCCACCG
>JBIPPG010000020.1:0-15092 GCA_044368545.1 Chitinophagales bacterium
GTTGATTTCTATTGTTTTTTCATGAAAAACGACCCCAATGCCTTCCAATTTTTTCAAAATAGGCTCATATATTTCTTTTTTCAATGGAAGCACTATTCCTGTTTCAGCCATTTTATCTTGAAGAATCATTTCCGCTGCGAAAAATATCGGCATTCCCACTGTTTTTGACATTGCGGTGTAGATAGCATCTTCGCCTTCCAAGGTCATGTAGCTTTCTATTCTATATTTTTTGTTGTTTTGGAGAAATTCAAAATAATGAACCATCACCACAAAATCGCTGTCTTCGGCACCTAAAGCCCATTTTTCTTCCAAGATAGATTGCAAAATGGATGCAGGGCTTCCCTGAGTTTTTTTGAGAATCGATTTTTTGTCGTGGAATCCGATGAAGTCCAGTTTTTTTTCTAAATCATCGTTCCAAATAGTTGCAAATTGATTTTTTAGTGTTTTATTGTCATAAAATAGACTATAAAAATCGTAGAATGTGCAATTTTCGGGCAAATTAAGTTCAAAACTATCATCGGTCAAACCTAACATAACCAATACATTCCATGCGCTGCAAAAATGGGGTCGACGCAAAGTGCCACGATATAGAGTTTCTATTTCATTCCATTGATAGACGTCTTTGTATTTGAGCGAATCCCTATTGGCATAGCCATCAAAAGTCAATCCATTGGAAATGGATACATTTTCGGCATTTTGGAATAATGCGTAATAAGGAATATATCTATTTTTGTTGTTTTCCAAATACTTAATAGTGCCTCCTTGTCCCGCCAAGATTACATTCCTAGGGTTCCAGCTAAATTTATACCCCCAAGAGTTGGTGTCGGATTTTGGAGCTACCAATCCGCCTGCATACGATTTATAGGAGGTGAGTTTTGCGCCTTTTTCTAGCAATTCATGATACACTTTCATAGTGGTAAGATGGTCTATACCTGGGTCAAATCCCATTTCGTTGAGGAAAATCAAATTTTTGGCTTTCGCTTTGCTGTCCAAGGCTTTCATTTCTTCCGATACATAAGAAGGCGTAATCAAATGACTATTATGCGCCAGACACATTTTTGCAATTTGAATATGAAGCGTAGCGGGAAGCATAGAAATAGTCAGAAAACTATCTTTGATTTGTGATTCTATTGCCTCAAAATTATCTTTTTTAAACTCAAAAAAAGAAACATTGGGTTTATCGGTATATTTTTTTTTGAATCCCGAAATATCTAGGTCACCAATAGCAAGCTGAATATTCCAAGACTCTACATGTCTATACAAATTCTGTATAAGATGTTGGCTACTTTTTCCTGTTCCTAAAAGAGTTATTTTTTTCATATCAGTGGGGTTTAAGAGCTATATTTTGTAGTAACGCCTACGCTAAAGATTATAAAATTGATATATAATGCCATTAAGAAATAATAATAAATTTGAGAGAGATTGGCCATATAAAACCAAGCCATAAACCCAAATAAAATCAATCCTTTGAGTGCTATAGATGCAAAGAAAACTTTTAAAAAGGTAAGATTATTTTCTTTTTTAATGAAATAATTGAAAAGAGTAAAAAAACTGGACAAAAGTCCAAAAACAGCAGTTGCTAAAATAAAATAGCTATCAAATGCTATTTTGAAAAAAAATGAGAATGAAATAGCAATACAAAACAGCGCAAAAAAGTAGAAAATATACCACTTCATTTATTTTTCGCTTTTGGTTATATCTTTAACGATACTATACAATGCCATAACGAGAAAAATAGTAGAAAAAAACAAAATCCCATAAGGTTCTTTGTTTTCCATTTTGCTATCTACCCATTTTCCAATAAAAAAACCCACCAAAATATAAGCCAGCAACTGAAAGGCTAGTCCACTGTATTGTGCAAATTTGTTATATTTTTGAGGAATCAATCCTAATGATTATTTGGTTTATTGATATGTTGATTAGGGGTGTTTTGAACTTGTTTTTGTCCACCAGCCATTGATATTTTTGCTTGAATAATAGCGCCTTCTTCTACGATTAATTTTCCAGTTTGAATATTTCCATCAATATTGGCTGTTTTTGAAATTTTCAAAATTTCTTTTACTTGAATATTCCCTCTTACAAACCCATCAATACTTCCGTCTAGACATATTATATCTCCTACTACTTGGCATGTAGTTCCTAGAACCAATCTTCCCGAAGTTTGGATATTTCCATTCACTTTTCCATCAATACGAATATCGCCATCTGTTTTGATATTTCCATCAATTACCGTTCCATTCCCGATATTATTTATCGCTTGCATTGAAAATTGAGAATTATTTACTTCCTTATTACCGAACATAGTAAGCATTTTTATTTTAATTATTTTTTAGATATTGGAAGGCAAAGATAACATAAAAAAATTAATTTTTCGAGTCTTCTTTTGCGCCTATTGTTTGTTCATCTTTTTTGTAAATCTTGTCGGCGGGAATTTCTCCTTTCAAAACTTCTTTTATTTGTCTTGCCCACAATTCATTTTGTTCTATTTCGGTTTTCATTTGCTCCGATTCGTGCATCAGTTCTCTCAATTGTTTTCTAACCGCAGCATCGCCATAGCCAGGCATATAATATTTTAGTGGCGAAAAAGTAATGAGCAATGTAGAAAATATCATACTCAAGATTGTCAATAAGCAAAAAAGCAGTATTAAATTGAGCTTTGATAAGAAAAACGTAGCCACCGATTCAAAGGTAGACTCGTTGTATATTACCAATCGATATTTGTATTTTAGGTTTTTAAATAAATTTTTAAAGCGTAGATTCATGGTGCCTTTGTATATTTGCAAAATTAAAGTATAAATTCTATAATAAAATCCTTTTTTTTTAGTTTATGTATCAATTAACTTCAAAAAAAGATAATAATAAAGCACGAAAATACACAATTAAATTGAAAAATAACCTTTTAAATTTTTTATTATTCCTGTTTGTAGCGAGTTTTGTGTCCTCGTGTTCCAATTCCAAGTATCGTGGATTTAAACAATCTGTCGTTAATTTTACTACCTATTACAATACTTATTTCAACGAAAAAAATAAATATAAAATGGGCTTCAATGAAGTCCGCAAAGAAAAAACCGAAAAAATAGATGGGGTATTGTCATTTTATCCTTTTGAATACAACAAAGAAGATTTTGTAGCCTCCAGCCATTGGGGCGATGTGGGAAAGAAAGCCTCAAAAATTTTCACTAAAAAATCAAAAAGTAGATGGGTAGATGATGCCTTATTGCTCAATGGAAAAGTATTTTATTACCGAGGATTTTATGATTCGGCATTGATTCAGTTTCAGTACGTTACTACCTATTACCCAAAAGATTATCACAATGACCATATACGTGGCGGCTATCCCAAAAAATATGAAAAAGCCCTCAAACTAGCCCGAAAAACCAAAAAACCCATATCCAATTCGAGCCTTCCGCACAAATATGCCCGCAATGAAGCCATTATTTGGGTTGTGAAATCCTTGATAAAATTAGAAAAATACTCCGATGCACAATCTGTAATACTCAATACCGAATCCGATTGGAGTTTTCCGCTTGAATATCGAAACGAATTGAACAAAGTCAAAACCACCTTGCATATTGCCAAAAAAGAGTATTTACCTGCTTTGGAATTGCTCAAAGAAATTCTTGAAAAAACAAAAAGTAAAAAAGAACTGGCACGAAATCAATTCATTACCGCACAAGTATATGAACTGGCAAATGACAAGTCCAAGGCATTGGGATTGTATCACAAAGTTTTGTTGGGCAAAGCCCATGAAGATTTAAAATTTGAAGCTATTATGAGAATAGCCGATTTGTCTTCAAAAGGCGCTATGCAGTCCACCATTTCCGATTTAGAAAAATTATTAAACAAAGGTAGCAATATCAATCGTTTGGATAGAATATATTATGCTATCGGAAATTGTTATGCGCAAATCAATGACAAAGACAATGCCATTAAAAATTATTTAAAATCCATAGCTGTATCCAAAAATAATGACCAAAAATTCTTGTCTTACGAAAAAATAGGGACTTTTTTCTTGAACAAGAAAAATTATATTCCTGCTGCCAATTATTACGATAGCGCCAATCTTTTTATTCCTGCGGACTATAAATACAAGGAAGAATTTAAAAACAAAACCAAATCCTTGCTAGAATTGAGCAAAAATTATCAAATTTATGAAAAAAACGATTCTATAATAGCGTTGGTTCAAATGGGAAAGGCAAAAGCCAAAGCCATTATTAGCAAAAAATTGAAAAAAGAAAAACGCGAAGAAGAAAATAGACAAATCATTGAATCTACCAAAATAGAAGCACAAAACAATACGCCCGTATCCTCCAGCAATGCCTCCAATTGGTATTTTGGCAATGAATCCAATGTAGCACGAGGCAAAGATGTATTCCAAAGAAAGTGGGGCAAAATTAAATTGAAAGACAACTGGAAATTGGCACCACCTGAATTGGTGGGTAGCAATTCCTTCAATGAACTCTCAAATGACAAAATCAAAGATATAGATATCCCCAATTTAGCATCCGACGATATAGCCGATATTGAGCTGAGCCGACTTCCTTTTGAAGGCCTAGCAAAAGAAAAAATCATTGTAGAAACACAAGATGCCTTGCTAAAAATGGCACGAATCTATCATTATGATATCAAAGATATAGATAAAGCCATCGAAACCTACAATATGGCTTGGAAACGCTACACGCCTATTTCCAAAGAGGAAGAAGAAATATTGTACGCCCTATACTTATTGTACAACGAGTCCAATGATTTTGGAAAAGCCAATGAAGTCAAAAACAAATTGTTTGAAACCTATCCCAAATCAAAATATATCGATTTTATAAAAAATCCAAATCGAAAAGAACTCGATTCCAAAGAAGAACTTCTGGCTGCGGCTAATTACAAGAAAATATTTGCCAGCTACGAAGCCAAAAATTATTCCAAAACCATCAATCTCTGCAAAGAATTTATAGAAAATAACAAAGAAAGTAAGATCGTTGCCAAATATATGCTCCTCAAAGCAATGGCACATTCCAAATATTATCAATTTGACGAATATGTAGGAACCCTCGACACCATTGTGAAGTTCTATCCCAATGCCAAAGAATTCAATACCGCCAAAGATTGGCTCGAATATGCAAAACAGGTAAACAAAGATTCCTTTAAAAATCCTTTATTAACTTCAAATAACGCCACTTCGGGACTTCAAAAGACCGAATCGCTCTTCTCGGCAAAATCAGATGATAGTACCGAACAGGTAACGTCTATAGCCAAAGAAGCCCCAACCGTTAATTTTTATTTCAATGCACAAGCACCACATTTAACCATAATAGCCATTTCGGATATCGAAAATGTGTATTTGCTCAAAAATGAACTCGAAAAAGTCGTATACAAGAATTTTCCCAATTCCAAAATCTTTCTAGAGCTCGTCTTTATCCAAAAAAAGCCTTATTTCACCATAGGACGATTTGACAGAGTAGCCAAAGCACTCGGTATGAATGAATTTCTCAAGTCTGAATCCTCCTTAGCCAAATATACCGAAAATTTTGACTATACAGTCATCAGCACCTCCAATTTTGACCTACTCCAGATGACAGGCGCTTGGAGCCGATACAAAGAATTCTACGAGCTCAATTATTAGAAAATCCCTATCCAAAAACTTACAAACAACTATTTGGGCGTGCCCTCGTCAAAGAGGCCAAAACATAAACCTTTCTTAAACAAAGATTCCCAAAGGCCTCTTCTACGAGGTCGGGCTGTACGCTTTACTTCGCTAAACGCTTCGTGCTCGCTTCCATCCCTCACGCGGATTAAGAGTGTTTTTTTATTCCAAAAAAAAGCTTGCTCCTCATCATCGCTTCGCTAAGACGAGGACGAGAAGAGGTAAAGCCAATTTTTAACTATTACTATAAACTAAGCAATAAGTAACCCTTTGTAGCTTCATCTTATCGCTTCTATATAGCCATTTTATAAAAAGGCTACGTTTTGTTTCCAAAAAATGATTAATTATTCAAATTTAGCTTCAAAAATCGATATATTTTCAAAAAGAAAATAGATGCTTTAGCGGTTGAATGAAGCAAATTAATGATTTTTATGGTTAAAAAAGCGAATTAAAAATATTTTTTCAAAAAAAAATTAAGCAATTAATCGATTGAAAAACAATCGATTTTGTATAAGTCAAGTACTAAAAATAAAAAAAAGATAAAAAAAGTTTGCACGATTAAAAAAAAGCTCTTTATCTTTGCACTCCGTTTCGGGGATAGCTTGAAGCGAATGTGTAGAAAGAAAGTGAAGAGAAAGTTAAAAAAGAGTTCATTGAAATAAAAACGAGAAACAAGTAGAACATAACTTGGTAAGAAGCGTAAAACAAAAAAATAATATTTTTTCTTTGAAAAAATGTACAGACAAATTCACTATGGAGAGTTTGATTCTGGCTCAGGATGAACGCTAGCGGGAGGCCTAATACATGCAAGTCGAGCGCTGTAGCAATACGGAGCGGCAGACGGGTGCGTAACGCGTATGAAACTTGCCCTATACAGGAAGATAGCCTTGGGAAACTGAGAGTAATACTCCATAATATTATTGAATGGCATCATTTAATAATTAAAGCTCCGGCGGTATAGGATAGTCGTGCGTCCGATTAGCTAGTTGGTAGGGTAACGGCCTACCAAGGCAACGATCGGTAGCTGGTCTGAGAGGATGATCAGCCACACGGGCACTGAGACACGGGCCCGACTCCTACGGGAGGCAGCAGTAAGGAATATTGGACAATGGAGGCAACTCTGATCCAGCCATCCCGCGTGGAGGAATAAGGCCCTATGGGTTGTAAACTCCTTTAGCTAGGGAATAAATCAGTGGATTCATCCGCTGTTGAAGGTACCTAGAGAATAAGCACCGGCTAACTCCGTGCCAGCAGCCGCGGTAATACGGAGGGTGCAAGCGTTATCCGGATTTACTGGGTTTAAAGGGTGCGTAGGCGGACCATTAAGTCAGATGTGAAAGCCCCGAGCTTAACTTGGGAACTGCGTTTGATACTGGTGGTCTTGAATTAGATAGAAGTGGGCGGAATAATTCATGTAGCGGTGAAATGCTTAGATATGAATTAGAACACCGATTGCGAAGGCAGCTCACTATGCCTATATTGACGCTGAGGCACGAAAGCGTGGGGATCAAACAGGATTAGATACCCTGGTAGTCCACGCCCTAAACGATGAATACTCGATGTTTGCGATATACAGTAAGCGTCTAAGCGAAAGCGTTAAGTATTCCACCTGGGGAGTACGTCCGCAAGGATGAAACTCAAAGAAATTGGCGGGGGTCCGCACAAGCGGTGGATTATGTGGTTTAATTCGATGATACGCGAGGAACCTTACCAAGGCTAGAATGCAAGGGGAATATAGGGGAAACTCTATAGCTCGCAAGAGTCGCTTGCAAGGTGCTGCATGGTTGTCGTCAGCTCGTGCCGTGAGGTGTTGGGTTAAGTCCCGCAACGAGCGCAACCCCTGTCGTTAGTTACCATCATTCAGTTGGGGACTCTAGCGATACTGCCTGCGCAAGCAGAGAGGAAGGAGGGGACGACGTCAAATCATCATGGCCTTTATGCCTTGGGCTACACACGTAATACAATGGTAAGGACAAAGAGCAGCTACTTGGCGACAAGATGCGAATCTCAAAAACCTTATCTCAGTTCGGATTGGAGTCTGCAACTCGACTCTATGAAGCTGGAATCGCTAGTAATCGCAGATCAGCCATGCTGCGGTGAATACGTTCCCGGACCTTGCACACACCGCCCGTCAAGCCATGGGAGTTGGGTGTACCTTAAGACGGTAGCCGCAAGGAGCTGTCCAAGGTAAAACCAGTGACTGGGGCTAAGTCGTAACAAGGTAGCCGTATCGGAAGGTGCGGCTGGAATACCTCCTTTTTAGAGGCTTCAACCTCGATTTGTTCTACACTTCTCGTTTTTTATTTTCAATATAATAAAATCTCAATGCTCATTATTAGATTCGTTCTTTACTACTAATAAGGGCTAGAGTTAATTTATCACATAGTAAAGTTAATTTTGCAAAAAATTAGCTTTTTTTTGTTGATAATATAGTCTCGTAGCTCAGTTGGTTAGAGCGCTACACTGATAATGTAGAGGTCCCCAGTTCAAATCTGGGCGGGACTACAAAAATAATAAGGGGGCGTAGCTCAGCTGGCTAGAGCACCTGCCTTGCACGCAGGGGGTCATCGGTTCGACTCCGTTCGCCTCCACTTATTTCAAAAAGCCCTTACATTTATGTAAGGGCTTTTTTTTTATGCACAATATTGAGGGTCATCGTTTTCCCGTACGTACGGGATTCGTCTCCACTTATATTTTAAAATGCCTTTACAGCAATGTTTTGTGCTTTTTTTTTGCACGATATTGAGGGTCATTGTTTTCCCGTACATACGGGATTCGCCTCCACTTATTTAAAGCCCAAACATTTTTGTTTGGGCTTTTTTTGTTTAAACAATATTTTGAAGTAATTATTTTTCCGTACATACTCTATTATTAATTTTTTTATTCCCTTTTTGAAAAGATGTTGATATTTAATCAATTGAATTTAATGCCAAAGGTTTAACTTTGTCTTCTCAAAATTCATCAAAATTCAATTTTATGCAAGAAGCAATCAAAGATTTATGTACACAAGTGCGCAGAGATATACTCCGTATGGTTTTTAATGTACAAAGTGGTCATCCGGGAGGTTCTTTGGGATGTGTTGAGTTTTTTGTGTCGCTTTATAATGATGTTTTAGATTATAAAATGGATTTTTCTATGGATGGAAAAGGCGAGGATTTGTTCTTTCTTTCCAATGGGCATATTTCACCCGTTTGGTATAGTGTTATGGCACGAAAAGGGATGTTTCCCGTATCCGAATTGAATACGTTTAGAAAATTAGATACTCGATTACAAGGTCATCCTACTACAGCAGAGCATTTGGAAGGCGTTCGTGTGGCTTCGGGTTCATTGGGGCAAGGATTATCTGTTGCTTGTGGTGCTGCTATGAGCAAGAAAATGGAAGGTGAAACCAAATCGGTATTTGTTTTGATGGGCGATGGCGAGTTGCAAGAAGGACAAATCTGGGAGGCGGCTCTTTTTGCGGCGCATAACAAAGTGAGTAATTTGATAGGAGTAGTTGATTTTAATGGGCAGCAAATAGATGGTCCTGTATCGGACGTATTGGGTATAGAAAATCTTCAAGCAAAGTGGGAGAGTTTTGGCTGGCATGTATTGACTTGTGATGGCAATCATTATGACGAATTAACTGAAATGTTGAAGCATGCAAAAACGCTTCAAAATCAACCAAAACCTATCGTTATTTTGATGAAAACAATCATGGGCAAAGGTGTGGATTTTATGGAGAATAATCATAAATGGCATGGATCTCCCCCAAATCAAGAGCAAATGGATATCGCGTTAGCTCAATTAAACTCATCGCTTTCTGATTTTTAGATATTATCAGATTTTTATGATTTTAATCAATTTTTTATTTGATAAAATCGCTTTGAAAAGACTATTTTTAGGATTTTTAATCGTTGTTTTTTTTAGTAATTGTTTATCTGCTCAAGAAAAAGTAACTGTTCTTAAGCAAAAGCGTATTCTGTTTATTCTCGATGCTTCGGGCAGTATGAATGAAAAGTGGAATGGATTGAAAAAATGGAATATTGCCGTGAGCAATTTATCAAGTTTGATTGATAGTTTTACGAAGCAAAACAAAGATGTAGAAATAGGAATTAGACTTTTGGGACATCAATTTTCAAAGGAATTGAATATTTGTACCGATACAAGGTTGGAGTTGCCTTTTGCCAAATCGCATACCAAAAAAGATGTAGAAATGCAAATAGGAAAGTATTCACCAAAAGGAAATACGCCCCTTGCTTATGCACTAGAACAGGCTGAAAAGGATTTTCAAAATGTAGAGCAATATGAAAACACCATTGTTTTAATCACCGATGGGGTAGAGAATTGTTTTGGGATGCCTTGTGAAGTAGCCCAAAAATTGACTTCAAAGCGTATTGTCATCAGCCCTTATATCATTGGGTTGGGAATTGATACCAGTTCTTTTTATAAGCTGGAATGTATAGGGAAATTTGTAGATGTGCGTGATAAAGATGCGTTTTCCAAGGTCGTTAAAAGTATTTTGACCGAAGTTTCCTTGCGTACTACGCTCGATATTCGTTTTTTCAATACCTCAAAACAGCAGATTTTTAATATACCTTTTTCGTTGTATGACAAGCGTTCGGGCTTGGATATTTATAATTTTATCAAAACACAAAGTCCACGTACCGATACGCTCTATGTAAATAGCCAATATCGATACCGATTGGAGGTGCATACACTTCCAGAATATGTAGTGGAGGATTTGAATATAATTCCCGGCAAACACAATGTGATTGATATTCCTTTGAATATTGCTAATTTTGAAATATTAAATTTAGATAAATATTATTCCAATCTTTTTGTGATAAAATCGGACTCCTTTTCCTTGAATCATTTTTGGGATGGGAACTTAAAACCTAATTACCAATCGCAAAGCAGACTGAAACGTTATATGCTGAGTATTCCATATTTGTACAAAGATTCGCTGTCTATTTCGGAGGAGTCTCCCGTTTTGTTTCATCAGCCTACCAAATCCACCTTGCAATTAAAATTAGCTTCAGCCAATCTCCAAGTTTCGCTTTTGGACGAGCAATATCGCTGGATTATGGATATTTCATATTCCGATATGCCACAAAAAATTGATTTAATTACAGGAAATTATATTCTTGTATTTAAAGAAAAAGATAAAAAACTCAATAGAACCAAACAGCATTTATTGTTTTTGAAAGAAAATCAAACCTATAATTATATAATCCAGTAAAATGCAGATAAAAAAGGCTCTTTTTTTCTTTCTTTTTATACTTTTGAATCAAAATATTCAAGCTCAAGATACGTGTGCCGATAATAGCGAAGATTTGTACCGAGTTCTTTTTATTGTGGATGCTTCATATAGTATGGATCGAAAGTGGAATGGACAGAGTCTTTGGGATATTTCGCATAAAATGGTAGAAGAGTTCTCGTTTTATCTTCAAAAAAACTATAATGTAGAGCAAGGATTGCGTGTGTATGGACATCGTTCGCCTTTGGCGGCTAATGATTGTTTGGATTCGCATTTGGAAATTCCTTTGGGCAAAAATAATGCCACACGTATTGTCAAAAAACTAAAAAGTTTATCGTTCAAAGGTGCTACGCCACTTGCATATTCCCTCGAAAAAGCGGCCGATGATTTGGGATGTAATAGCCACAAAAATTTGATTGTTCTCATTACCGATGGATACGAAACCTGCAATCAAAATCCTTGTGAAATCGTCCGAAAATTGTTGGATTTTCGTATTTCTGTCAAGCCTATTGTCATTGGGCTGAACGTAGAACAAAAAGATATTGAAAGTATGAATTGCATCGGGGATTTTTATAATGTAAAAAATAAAGAAGAATTTAAAAGAGATTTGTACGCTTCGTTTGAAAAAGTAGCCAATCAACGCACACTTTCGGTATTTCTAAAAAACAAAAACAAAGATACCAGCGAAACTCAGGTTCCATTTGTATTATTTGATAAGAAAAACAATGCCATTGGATCTTATATTCATTCGTTGGCAGCCAATGCAAAGCCCGATACCTTTTGGATAGGGAATTTTGATACCATTTCGATGAAAGTATATACAAAACCACAACTAGAATTTAAGAATATTGCGCTGAAAAAACATATACATAATCTTATAAAAGTAGAAACACCACAAGGTCGTTTGGATGTATGGTTTGATACCACCATCTTTAATAACAATAATTTTAACGATAGGATAGAAGCCTTGATTTATCAAAAAGAAAAAATCATTTATCGAAGCTTTTTGCCATTCAAAGTAGATCTGCTTGAAGGAAATTATACGCTAGATGTTTTGACTTCTCCCATTCATTCTATTCCGATTGCGATTAAACCCAATAAAATTATAAGTCAAAAAATAGAGTATCCCGCTAGTATCAGTATTTCCAAGACTTTTCCTATGGTTGGTGATATTTATCGATATGAGGGGAAAAATTTACAAAAAATAGGTACTTTTCAGCCAAGTAGAAATAAAGAGGTCTTTTATGTGCCCAAAGGACAGTATAAAATTATTTATCGAAGCCAAAAAGCCTTCACCTTATACGGTACTTTTGAAAAAACAATCAAAGTATCGCCTCGTGAAGTTATTTCGATAGTTTTATGATTTTTTAAATCATTGAAAATCAATTTATTGAAATTTTTATTTTGGGTAAATGTAAAAAAAGTTACATTTTTTTTAAAATAAATACAATAAATCAAAAAGCCTATCGTTTTATAAATAGTTTTCACAATTAAATTATTTCTATGACAGAAAATTTTACACAAGAACAACTTTTAACGGCTATCTATGATGAGACAGATAATTGTACTCAATTCAAAATGAAGCAAAGTCTTTTGGAAGACAAAGAATTGGCGGCAGAATATCGTTTGCTAAAAAGCACGATTTCTATCCTAGAAAACAATCTTTTGGAGCCAAAGGCTAGCGCTGTCAAAAACATTTTGGCGTATAGCAAGCAAAAGGAAAATAGCGAAGTCGCATCATTCTAATTTTAAGATTCTTTTAAAATTTTAGAATGCAAAGCCGAAAATGTATTTTCGGGACATTGCTGTAGAGAAAACGAAAGCCAATATCATTTGATATTGGCTTTTTTGTTTAGTACTAAACTCTCGAATCTTAAGCCTCGAAACTTACGTTCCCGAATCCTACGTCACGGGACTTATACCGTACATACAACCAATATAGTCCAATTTTAATTGTACTATTTGCTTGTTATGACGGCATTTACCACTCTAAACTTTCAAAATAGTTTGGACTATTTTATAAGTAGGGCTTGCTGTTTAACTCAGAAATTGGTTAGATACAAGGCACAGACTATGAAGTCGTATATGAATACTACGAATAGTCTGTAACGAAGTAGATGACTAATTTCTGAGTAGTGTAATTTGTAGAACTATTCTGCAAGGATAAAAAACGATTTTATTGGATTTATATCAAAAATAGCTTGCACTTATAGCTCCTATATTGATATATAATTTTATGATTTACAAATATTTACACGTTAAACAGCAAGCCCTAAGTAAGATTGGTATTGAAGCATCTCGGAAATTTTTTCTTAAAATGCTAATCAGCTATGAAAAATTTATCCGTGATCTCAAAAAAAAGGCTAAAAAAAACGCTTAAAAGGTCGTATTTACTATTTATTAATTTTCCAACCCTTCCATTTTAAATTCCGAATTGCTATGGAATGTAATTTCGGGGTAATCTTTTATAGCTACATCCAGCATCCAGCTACTTTCGGCAATATACACCAGATTGTCATCTTTGTCATAAAACATATTGCTCGATTTGAATTTTGTAAATTCATCCATTTTTGCCTTATTATCCGTTGTCATCCAGCACGCTTTATGATAATTTACATGGTCTAGTCTACAACTAGCACCATATTCGTGCAAAAGTCTGTATTGAATTACCTCAAACTGAAGTTCACCCACCGTTCCTACTATGATTCGGCTTCCATGATAACTTTTGAAAAGTTGCGCCACGCCTTCGTCCGTCAGCTGTTCAATTCCTTTTTGTAGCTGTTTGGTTTTCAATGGATTGAGATTGATGATTTCTTTGAAAATTTCAGGTGAAAAATTCGGAATCCCTTTGAAATACATTTTTTCGCCTTCGGTCAATGTATCGCCAATTTTAAAATTGCCACTATCATACAAGCCCACTACATCGCCGGGATAGGCTTCTTCAATGATATTTTTTTGGGATGCCATAAAGGTTGTAGGATTGTTAAATCGCAACTCCTTATCGCTGCGCACATGATGGTAGAATTTATTACGCTTAAATTCGCCCGAACATACTCTCACAAAAGCAATTCTGTCTCTATGTTTTGGATCCAAATTAGCATGAATTTTAAATATAAAACCCGTAAATTTATTCTCCGAAGGCTCTACCATACGAGTACTGGTCTCGCGGCTACGTGGGGTAGGTGCTAGCTCTACAAACGTGTCTAGCAACTCCTGAACGCCAAAATTATTTACCGCACTCCCAAAATATACTGGCGCTAAATCGCCCATCATATAGCGCTCCTTATCAAAACTAGGATATACGCCATCTATAAGTTCTACATCTTCTTGAAGTTGTAGTGTTTCTCGTTCGCCTATTCGTTTTTTAAGATTTTCGTCATTCAGCTCTTTGAATTCAATATAATCATCCGTCAATTTTTGCTTACCGGGAGTGAATACGTTTAATGATTTTGATACTAAATTATAAACTCCCTTGAAATGCGTTCCCATACCAATAGGCCAGCTAAGCGGTTGCACATTGATATGCAATTTCTTTTCCAATTCGTCTAGCAAATCAAAACTGTCTTTTCCGTCTCGGTCCATTTTATTTACAAATACAATCACAGGCGTTTTTCGCATACGGCATACTTCCATCAAACGCTCGGTTTGCTCTTCCACCCCTTTTACGCAGTCTACTACGAGGATTACACTGTCTACCGCCGTTAAGGTTCTATACGTATCTTCCGCAAAATCCTTGTGACCTGGCGTGTCCAAGATATTGATAAGCAAATCTTTGTATTCAAAAGTCATCACCGATGTAGCCACCGAAATTCCTCTTTGTTTTTCTATTTCCATAAAATCCGAAGTCGTAGATTTTTGGATTTTATTTGATTTTACAGCACCAGCCGTTTGTATAGCGCCTCCAAAAAGCAATAACTTTTCGGTTAAGGTCGTTTTTCCCGCATCGGGGTGGGCAATTACTGCAAATGTTTTGCGCTTTGATATTTCCTCTTCAAACATAAATTATGATCTCAAAATTAGTTTAAACTATTTTACGTGGAATAGTTTTGGATATTAAAAAGTTGCAAAGATAGCTAAAAACAAATGAATGTTTAAATACACTTCATATACAAAATTTTTTAGTATTTTTGTATTTTAAAATATTTCAATAATAAAATTAATTTTTCAATTATGGAAACACTTATTATAGAATCGGAAGGAGCTGTTTTGGAACAA
>JBIPPG010000227.1:0-4503 GCA_044368545.1 Chitinophagales bacterium
ACTCGCATATTCAGATGCGCATTTAGGAGATTTAACTCAAACTTCAAACGAGACAAATTATAGGAAAAAAGATTTAATTTATTTATCTAATCTAACAAATGATTTACTACTAGTAAAGTATTTTGGTAGAGAAAATGTTGAACTAGACAAAAGAAGCCCTTCCGAATTCTATGAAGATATAAAAGATAGCGATTCAAGAGTTTTTCAGGAAGTACTTCAAAAAGTTCCAGATATTTTTAAAAACAACTATTGGAAATTAAGAGATGAAATCATTAGGAATCATTTCAAGAAAGAACCTAAAGAAATATTCAATTTTTCTTTAACCCAGTTAGATGAACTGATTAGATTAACAGGATATTTCAACTCACTAAAAGAATTAGTTGAATATGGATTAAGTCTTAGAGGTGAAAACACTATGAATCCTTTAACATATATTGATTACTATACAACAGCTTATATAAATTTAGACTTAATTGGATTTTGTCCAGATGAAATGAATGTCAAAGGTGGATTCAACAATTTGCTTAATGACTCAAAACACTCTGCTTACGGTTCACTATGTAAAGCTTTCATAACAAACGATAACAAGTGCTACTATAAGTCAAAATTATTATTTGAGTATTTCAATAGTAAATCAAAATTAATAAAAACTTGTAAAATTAAGCAAGATAAAATTGAGAATTTAAAAAAAGAACTTGAGAGCCTTATATGAAAAACCCCGTAACTTATTTTGAAATTCCTGTATTAGATCTAGATAGAGCTATAAAATTCTATACGAGTATTTTTAATTTTTCGTTCCAGAAAGAAATCATAGATAATTATGAAATGGCATTATTTCCGTTTTCAGATGCTTCTCAAGGCATTACAGGTGCTTTGGTAAAAGGCGATGTGTACAAGCCTACAAAAGAAGGTGTCATTATTTATTTTCATACTGAAAGTATAGAAAGTACATTGGAATTGGTACAAAAATACCCTGCAACGATTTTATATCCCAAGACTTCGGTTGGGTCAAATGGTTTTGTAGCCGAGTTTGAAGACAGCGAAGGCAATCGAATAGCTTTGCACGAATCGTTATAAAAATTTCAATAATTACAAAATCTCAAAATCCGAGCCATCTTTGCCGTCTTTAATCGCAATACCAGCTTTGGAAAGGGTATCTCTAATTTTGTCGCTGGTAGCAAAGTCCTTGTTATCTCTAGCCTGTTTGCGGAGCTCTAGTACCAATTGCATTACATCGTTTATTTTGCTATTATCTTGATGCGGCGCTTCTATTTTCACACCTAACGCTTCTTCCAAAAAGCCAAAACCAATTTCTTTAATTTTTGAGCGTTCTCTCTCTCCTATTTGGATTTCATTTGCCAAAATTTTATTGATAATACTCGTCAATTCAAAAAGCTGAGCTATCGTCACCGAAGTATTGATATCATCGTCCATTGCGGCATAGCAATTTTTCTCTATTTCTTCCAATTGAGCCATAACCGTATCATTATTCGCTTGTATAGGCAAGGAATCAATCTTTGAAAAGGCTCTTGATATTCGTTGATATCCTTTTTCAGCGGCTTGTAATGCTTCGTCCGAAGCATCCAACTCACTTCTATAATGACTCATCATCATAAAAAATCGGATAACTTGAGGCGAATACGGCTTTGAAAACAAAGGCGAAGTTCCCTCTATAATTTCATAAGGCAAAAATGAATTTCCAAGCGATTTGCTCATTTTTTTTCCATTGACATTCAGCATATTGGAATGCAACCAATAACGAGCGGGTGCGTTGCCCATTGAGCCACAGCTCTGCGCGATTTCACCTTCATGATGTGGAAATTTCAAATCCATCCCACCACCATGTATATCAAATTCTTTTCCCAAATATTTGGTACTCATAGCTGTACATTCAATATGCCAGCCTGGACCTCCCATGCCCCATGGACTGCGCCACTGTTGCATAGCATCGGCATCTACAGCCTTCCACAAAGCAAAATCTGCAAAAAATCGTTTCTCATCTTGTGCATTCAACTCCCTACTTTCTTCAATCAAATCCTCAACTTTTCGGCCGCTTAGCTCGCCATACGGATATTTTTCCATATATTTTTTCACATCAAAATATACCGAACCATTCACCTCATACGCAAACCCATTTTCAATAATTTTTTCAATAATTTCAATTTGCTCTTGAATGTGTGCGGTAGCGGTAGGCTCAATATCTGGTGGTAAAAGATTGAAATCTCTTGTTAGTTTTTGAAATTTTACATTATAAAAATACACCAACTCCAAGGGTTCTTTTTGTTCCATTTTAGCAGCAATAGACACACTATCTACTTCATTTCCAAGGCTATTGGTGATATGACCAGCATCAGTAATATTTCGCACATATTTTACATGTAACCCAATAAATTTGAGGTATCGCACAATGGTATCAAAATGAATAAAGGTTCTAAGATTGCCCATGTGGGGTTCGTTGTACAACGTAGGACCACACACGTACATTCCCACTTTTCCGGGCAGTATCGGTTCAAATTTTTCTTTTTTTCTTGAAAGGGAGTTATAAAAATGTAAATTCATAAAAAGTTTAATGTTTTAGCATATTTGCAAAAATAAAAAAAGGAAATTAATACTTGGGTTATAAATCTTTAAAAGCCAACGGAAGAATATTTTCGATCCCATTAAAATAGAAAGTATGTTTTTTGCCTACCAAAAAATATTCAAAAGGTATTCCCATTCTTTTTTCGTATTCCAAAAAACTTTGACGACACAATCCACAAGGACTTACGGGCGTTTCAAGATTGGATACATGAATGGCTACCGCTACAATTTTTTGATGAGGAAACTGCGTAGATACAGCACCTAGCGTAATCCCTTCGGCACAAATACAAATGGGATATGAGGCATTTTCTTGATTGGCACCAAGGACTATTTCTCCATTATCGAGCAATATGGCACAGCCCACTTTGAATTCTGAATAAGGCGAATAAGAAAGCTTGGTGGCTTCCATACTTTTGGAAATCAAAAGTGAATATTTAGCATCTATTTTATCATTTTCTATCTCAAAAATGGTAGGTTCTATAATTATTTTCCGCATTTTCTATATTTTAGAAATACAAATAAACTAAAACTTATTTAATAATTCTTAAAAATATTTTTTTTTCGATTTTTTTTATAGATTTTTGCACTTCAGAAAAATTATTTTTGGCATGACGATAAAACAAATTTTCTTATCAATACTCCTAACGATTGGATTTCAAACCTTTTTTGCACAAGGAATATCTATGCAATTGAGTTCAAAAAAAATAGAAGCAGGCGAGGAGCTAATCATTGTATTTGAAGCAAAAAATGTAGAGGTAAAAGAAATCAAATCCCCCAATTTTGGTGCTTTTCAGCTTTTGGGAGGCCCTCAAATAGGCCGTAGCTCCAATGTATCAATCGTCAATGGACAAATGAATCGTTCCAATTCTACGTCGTTCACGTATTTTTTTACGAGCAAAAAGCTAGGAAAACAGATTTTTCCCAAAATGGGTTTTGTCCTCACATCGGGGCAAGTGGTAGAAAGTCAACCTATCGAAATAGAAGTAGTCAAAGCAGGATCTATGCCTAGACAACAGCAAGTACAAGGCAATCCTTTCGACCCATTTTATGACCCTTTTGACCCTTTTTCAAATCCTGGAAGAGGACAACAAGCGCCTCAAAGTGCGCCTCCTGGTGTGTATACCGATGCTTCTAAAATTGATTTGAAAAAAGATATTTTTGCACGAATTATTGTAGATAAATCCAAAGTATATTTGGGCGAGCAATTGACGGCGTCGGTTCGGATTTATACTGCGGTAAACAGCACGGGTTTTGAAGCGGAGAAAGTTCCCAATTTCAATGGATTTTGGAGTCAGGATATAAAAATGCCCGAAAAGCCCGAAATGAAACGGGAAGTAATCAATGGCAAGGAATATGTAAGTGTAGAAATCAAAAAAATAATACTTTTCCCTACCAAAACAGGGACTTTGGAAATTACGCCTTTGAATATGAAAACCGTGGCACTTGTACCCGTTCAATCCAAACCTGCACAACGCAATCGAAGACAACCGAGAGATTTATTTGAATTGATGGAAATGCAGATGGAAGACATGATGCGAGGCACATTTAATTCGATAGAATACAAACAAATTCCTTATAACTTCACATCGGGAAGTGTCAAAATACAAGTTTTGCCTTTGCCAGACAATGCCCCAAAATCATTTGGCGGTGCAGTTGGGAATTATACTATGAATGCCTATACCAATAAAAAGAATTTGAAGACCGATGAGACCTTAGAATACAAAATAGAAGTTCAAGGGAAGGGAAATTTGCCTTTGATCGAAAATCCTAAAATGGAATGGGACGAGGATTTTGAAGTATTTGAACCTACCTTAAAAGAAAATTACAATCCCCTACCCGTTTATAATGGCAGTAAAACGTGGAATTTTGTAGCCATACCTCACAACCCTGGCAAGTACAAAACGCCTCCTTTTGAGTTTACCT
>JBIPPG010000228.1:0-4502 GCA_044368545.1 Chitinophagales bacterium
ACATTCCTGAAGCCAAACTAAAAGGGCTTTCAGATTATGTAGAGTTTCTAATTGAGAATGAAGCGGATGATTTTGAACTAACGCAGGAACAAATAGAAGAGCTAGAAAAACGTAGTAAAACTCCCCTGGAAGACTATATTCCTGCAAGAGAATTGTTGGCTCAAATAAAACAAAAATATTTTGTATAAAATAATTTTTGAGCCTAGAGCCAAAATAGAATTAAATCAAGCACTCATCTATTACAATGAATTGAATATTAATAAATTAGGGTTTAAATTCATTGAAGATTTTGAAAATGCACTTGACATTTTAGAAAAGAATCCTTTTTTTGGGTTCAAACACGAACCTTATAGGTCGTTTAAATTGAGAAAATTCCCATATATTTTAATTTTTAGAGTTATTGAAGAGTTGAAATTAGTTGCCATAGAATCTATCTTCCACACCTCTCAAAATCCTACTAAACACCCAAAATAAAACCCTAAAACAGTTTTTATTTAACTTAAATTCCTAACTTTTTACTCCCATCTTCGCGCTAGCTTTAGCGTTGTGGTGCATTTGTCCATTTCTATAATTATTTTGATTTCATTTTTATTCATTCTTTTTTCTTTTTGTTTAATTGAGAACAAGTAATGTTCGTGCAACACTAATGCTTGTTTTATTTGGAGTTTCATTCGTGCCTCATTCAAGCTTACGCCGATTTCGAATCATTAGAATATAAATAAATGCTAATACAACAGAACCTAAACCTATAAATGGCAGATATCTTGAGCTAACGGCTAAATTATGAAGTACAATAATAAAAATAAAGCCAAACAAATATCTTGAAAACCTATAAACAATAAATAAGATTACAATCGAAATTAAAAATAGACTATCTCCTAATACTAAAGGTAGAAAATATCTTATTCCATCATAGTTATACGTTCTATTAAAATAATTTATAATATCAATAATATATAGATGGGACAAAAATAAATTTGTAAACAAAAAAATAGTTATACCTAATTTTTTCATTATTATTTTATTTTTGGAATTGTTCCATTATCAATATTTCCTTTCTTCGCTCGCAACTCATTTACTTTTTCATTTTCATTAATACTTCTTCTAATTTTCAAAAACAAAAGTACAAATAATCTGTTTTACGAACAAAGATTAATTTGGCTTGGAAAACATATATTATTTCCCCGTGCATGAGGGATAGCAACGAGTAGCTTCGTAGCGAAGCGGAGAACTACTCGTGTTTAGCCCGACCTCGTAAAAGAGGCTTTATGGGATTTTTAGTTTGCAAAAGGCTTATTTTTTAGCCTCTTTACGAGGGCATGCCCAAATTTTAAAAATATAGGATTTACTCTTCGGTATCTTTTTCTATTCTACCTTTTGAATATACGCGCCATTTTTCGAGCAATTCTTGCATATCTTGTGGCAATTCTGAATCAAAACGCATAAATTCTTTTTTGGTAGGATGCTGTATCCCCAAAATTTTGGCGTGAAGCGCTTGTCTTGGACATACTTTGAAGCAATTTTCTACAAACTGTTTGTATTTGCTGAAAACGGTTCCTTTAACGATTACATTGCCTCCATAACGGTTGTCATTGAACACGGGATGGCCTATACTCTGCATGTGAACGCGAATTTGATGGGTACGACCTGTTTCCAACACACACTCTACAAGCGTAGCATATCCAAAACGCTCTACAACTTTGTAATGCGTTACCGAATGTTTGGCATATTCATTATCAAATTCATTGTAGGTTGTCATCTTTTTACGATCGGTTTTATGACGGCCTATAGGCTTATCGATAGTTCCTGAATCCGCTTCCAAATCGCCCCAAACCAAGGTCAAATACTTTCGTTCGTTTGTTTTTTCAAAAAATTGTTTGGCTAAGTGAGCCATCGCAAAATCGGTTTTAGCTATAACCATCACTCCACTGGTATCTTTATCCAATCGATGCACAATACCAGGCTTCAAGACATCGGTGCCTTTCACTAGATTTTTTACGTGAAATAGCAAGGCATTGACCAAGGTTCCTGTATAATTTCCCACGCCAGGATGCACCACCAATCCTGGCTCTTTATTGATAATCATCAAATCTTCATCTTCATAAATAATATTGAGCGGAATATCTTCGGGCTGTATCCCTTCAAATCCAAACGGACGAGGAATCAACACTTTGATTTCATCGTCGGGCATTACTTTATAACTACTCTTGACAGGCTTACCATTTACGAGCAAGCTTCCCGCATCGGCTGCAGCCTGAAACTTGGTTCTACTAATGCGCTCTACCCTACTGCAAAGAAATTTGTCAATACGAGTTGGCTCTTGACCTTTGTCTATTTTCAATGAAATTTCGCGTATCAGCTCATTTTCTTGTTCTTCCTCAAATGCATTATTCTCATTCAAATTCATAATCTCCTATTCATTTATATCTGTAAAAATCGAATTGATTCTCTGTTTTTATTAGAATGCAAAGTTAAAAATTAAAAAAAAGAAAAAAAATATATTTTTTTTTATTCCAATAGTTATTTGATTTTCAGGATTATAGAAATAAATATTTTCTATAATTAAAAATAATTCAAAAAAAAACATTTGAAATAAAAAAAAGCCTTTATATTTGCACTCGCATTCAGCAGGAGGGGGCGATTAGCTCAGCTGGTTCAGAGCACCTGCCTTACAAGCAGGGGGTCACTGGTTCGAATCCAGTATCGCCCACATCAAAAGGTTTCTATTCAAAAGATAGAAACCTTTTTTTATTTATATTTGTACCATGAAAATTTCAAAGTCCACTTTAGCCTTTATATTTGTAATATTGTGTTTATCGCAGATTATGTATGGTTTTATTTATTCCGATGATTTTGATTTAAAGTTTAAAACCGAAAAAATAATAAGCAACTCATTGATATACTATATCGATACATTAAAAATTTGGTGTTCACAAGGAAGGCTAACCCCTTTGCTCTATGCTATTTTCATACTTACAACAAAATATTTAAGTATTTTTCAATACAAAATATACTTAATTTTAACTCATATTATTGCGCTATATAGCTTCGGGGTTCTTTTGAAAAAACTAAATCCCCATTTCGATTTTTGGCTATGGAGTATATTTTTCTTTTCGTTGTTTCAATTTCAAGTGGGATATCATTGTGCTTTCAATTCCTTTAATGGAATGTATCCTATATTAATATTTTTAATTTCTATTAGCGCAATAAACAGCATTCATTTTTTTGAAAATCAAGTCCTTAGATATAAAATATACTCCGTTTTATGCTATTTTTTGGCTTTGATGATTATTGAAATATCTTATATCACGCCATTAATTCTATTCTCAATCCACTATTTCAAAACAAAAAGCATCAAAAGAACATTTCATTTGAATAAAGAAGTTTTTATACTCACAATTCTATTTTTTTCCACTTCAATATTTCTAAAATATCAAATGGAATTCAATATGAAATATAGCGGAATTCAATCTAATTTTGAGTTAAAACCTATTTTATATACCTATTATTATCAAGCATTTGCATCTCTTCCGTTAATGTATTTATACAAACAAAAATATATTATTATAAATATTCTAAATGAAATTAAAAATCACTGGATTTATCTATTAACATTTTTAGTTGTTTCCTATTTTTTTATACAACAAATTTTTAAGTCTTTCGTTGAAAATCAAAAAAAAGGATTTCTATTTTTTCTTGTATTAGGACTAATTCTATGGCTTTTCCCTCCTATTATTATTTCAATATCAGCCAAATATCAAACAGAACTAAAACTAGGCAGAGGTTACCTTCCTCTTTATATCCAAAATTTTGGGTTGGCTACTATTATATACTATTTATTCAATTGTATTAAAAATGATAAGGCTAAAAAAATAATTATAATTTGCTCATTTTTAATTATTTTCATTACATTATGCTACAATTTTTATCTAATAGAACAAGCTTCCGAAAACAGTTATCGACTGCTAAAAGAAATGAATCCATAAATTTATCATTTCAAAAATCCTATATAAGGTTCATCAAAATAAAAAATATACGTACCTTTGCTCATTAAATAGGACTTAATAAATTATCTAAGATATTGTTGAATATGAGAATTGCTTTTTTTGGAACACCTGATTTTGCTACTGAAAGTTTGAAACGATTGGTTGAAAACAACAAAAATATAGTAGCGGTAATTACGGCACCAGACAAACCCTCGGGAAGAGGATTGCAAATGAATGAATCAGATGTAAAAAAATATGCGCTGAGCAAAGGTTTGCATATTTTACAACCCGAAAAAATGAAAGCTGCCGAATTTGTAGAACAATACCGCAGTTTGCAAGTAGATGTAGCGGTTGTTGTGGCTTTTCGCATGATGCCCGAAATCATCTGGAGTATGCCTACACATGGTACATTTAATCTACATGGCTCTCTCCTACCCAATTATCGTGGCGCTGCGCCTATCAATTGGGCATTGATCAATGGCGAAAAAGAAACGGGCGTTACTACCTTTTTTATTA
>JBIPPG010000229.1:0-4487 GCA_044368545.1 Chitinophagales bacterium
TATCTCGGAGCTAGTTGAGACCAAATATGGATACCATATCATTCAGGTTTTGGACAAAAAAAATGAAAAAGCACGAGTAAGACATATTCTTATTTCCCCCAAATCGGATGACGCGGATTTTACAACTACTTTAGCGTTAGCAGATTCTATCAGCAAAAAAATCAAAGGAGGTCGTTTGAATTTTGAAAAAGCAGTAGAAACCTATTCCGATGATGAAATATTTAAAAGCAATGGTGGAATTATCGTCAATTTTAGAAGTCCATCAAGAAGCTCCATTATAGAAATAGGCGAAGTAGACCCCTCATTGACCGAAGTAGTAAATAAAATGAATGTAGGCGATATATCGGCACCTATTCCCTATTCTTCACCTTCAGGAAAAGTGGGATATAGAGTTATAAAATTATTGAAAGAAACCTCTCCACATAAATCTTCTCTAGAAACGGATTATGCCAAAATTAAGGAAATGGCTATGGAAAAACATAGAAACCAAGCGACTGAAAATTGGTTCAATACTTTTAAACATCTAGTATTCATCAAAATAGATCCAGAATATAAAAAGTGTACCGAATTACAAAATCTATTCAATTAAATTATGAGCGACGTATTAGCAATTGATAATTTTCAAGGAAAATTTGCTTCTTTAAAGAAAGAAATCTCTAAATCCATTGTAGGACAACACGATGTAATTCATCAGACTTTGATTTCACTTTTTTGTGGGGGTCATTGTCTTTTGATTGGCGTACCAGGATTGGCAAAAACGAAGTTGGTAAGTACTATTTCACAAGTATTGGACTTATCATTTAAACGGATTCAATTCACCCCGGATTTGATGCCAACGGATATTGTAGGAACTGAGATATTGGACAAAGACAAAAACTTTGTTTTTTCGCCAGGCCCTATGTTTGCCAATATGATTTTAGCGGATGAAATCAATCGTACCCCTCCCAAAACACAATCGGCTTTGCTAGAAGCGATGCAAGAAAAAATGATAACAGTAGCGGGACAAACGTATACATTGCCTAAGCCCTTTTTTGTAATGGCTACGCAAAACCCCATAGAACAAGAAGGTACCTATCCCCTTCCAGAGGCTCAATTAGACCGTTTTATGTTTAGTATAATGCTAGACTACCCATCGTTTGAAGAAGAATTATCTATTATCAAAAACACTACAGTAGCTACAGAAGAAAGTCTTTCAAAAATAATGACTCAAGAAGAAATTATTGAAATTCAAAATCTTGTAAGACGAATTCCTGTGGCGGATAATGTATATGAATATGCGGTAAAACTAGCTTCAAAGACACGTCCAAACAATGCATTTGCTCCAGAAATTATCCAAAAAAATATTTCGTGGGGTGCAGGCCCTAGAGCTTCACAAAATTTGATTTTGGGTGCTAAATGTGTAGCGATATGCAAAGGAAAATATACGCCCGATATTGAAGATGTGCAAGAAATAGCAATTCCTGTTTTGGCGCATAGAATTTTTAAAAACTATCAAGCCGAAGCGGATCGAATGAGTATTGATTATATTATCAAATCTATTTTATAATTAATTTAATGGTATGAAAGTTGCGTTAAGTACATTTTTAATGATAGGTTCGATTGTACTATTTGGTTTTTTACCAAAAGAAAACGATAATATCAATATCTTTTATAATCAACTACAAGGCGAATATTCTTCGGAAGCTCAATCTAAGGAAGATACAAGCTATTTCAATATTTATTTAGCGATGTATCCCATCTGGACAGACAGAACGGATGGAAAATGGCTCTATGTAGAACAAGCAATGGCTGCAAAAAGAGAAAAGCCTTATCGCCAGCGAATTTATCAAATAAAAAAAGGTGAGAATGATGAAATCATAAGTGTTATTTATACATTTGAAAATCCGTTGGAATATGCCAATGCGCATCAAAACAAAGAGATTCTTCAGAAATTGACCTTTGAAAAAATCACCTCAAAAGTAGGTTGTGAGGTCTATATGAAACCTACCAAAACGGGGTTTGAAGGGGGAACCAAAGGCGAAGGATGTCCAAGCAATTTGAGAGGAGCAAGTTATACCACTACACAAATCAAAATGGAAAACAATTCACTCATTTCTTGGGATAGAGGATTTTTTGCCGATGGAAAACAAGCGTGGGGTGCCGAAAAAGGTGGTTATATTTTTGTAAAACAGAAAACTTTTTAAGTTTTTTCTTTGTTGTAATAAAAAAATCAATATGATATTTGTATCGGATAATGCCAAATCTAAAATTGAAGAAATTATTCAAGACGATGAACTATCATCGGACTATTTTGTACGAATTTCGGTGAAAGGTGGCGGATGCAGTGGATTGAGCTATGATATCAAATTTGATAATGAAATCAAACCCGATGACCAATTCTTTGAAGATAAAGGCATTAAGCTTTGTACCGATTTGAGAAGCTTTTTGTATGTATGCAATTCATCTCTTGAATTTACCGAAGGATTGAACGGAAAAGGATTTCATTTCATCAATCCCAATGCTGCTAGAACCTGTGCTTGTGGCGAGAGTTTTGCGGTCTAACGAAGCATTTCTTCGCTGATATTATATTCCCATACAGGTTTTCCATCTCTACTTTTACATTCAAAATGACAAATTCGTTGTCCTTTTTTTCCTGTAATGGTCACTAATCCATAATTATTTTTTGTAAATCTAGACCCAGCAACTGCATTTAGGTTTGGTTTTCCTTTGTGTGTAAAAGAGGTAAAAGCTGAAAATGTAAAATCATATAACGGATAAGTATTTTTTCGTTGCAATTTTGAGATTTCGGCATAATGAACATCGCCCGAAAAGAAAACAACCCCCTTAATATTCTCTTTTTCTAAAAAAGCCATAAAATCATCGTATTCTGCTTTGAATTTTCTAAAATTTTCATAGCCACCATCACACAAAACCTGAATATTAAAACACAAAAACTTGAAAGTCGCATTTGATTGTTTTAAGGATTCCTTAAGCCAATTTAATTGTTTATTTCCTAAAAGTTGTTTCCCTTTTACATAAAAAGTTCGGCCATCCAGCATAAAAAATTCAGCATCGGCATGTTTCATATTAAAATAGACTCCCTCTGCCCCATCGCCATACGAAGGATTGTTCCACATTTGCTTAAATACTTCCAACGATAATTTCTTATTTACAAAAAAACTATCGGCATTATTAGGACCATAATCATGGTCATCCCACACGGCATATTGTGGAGTAGACGCCAAAAAAGACTTCAAACGAGGTTCGCTGCGTTGCCAATTATATTTTGCTATCATATTCTCCTTAGTAGCATAATCCTGAGGGAGCAACATATAAACGTGGTCGCCAAGCCATAGATTAAAATGCGCTTTTTCATTTTCCATTTTTCTAAAAATTCCAAACCGTTGTATATCAAAGGGTTTCATTCGCATAGCACAACTTCCCACTTCAAATTTTAGCGTATCATCTTCGCCTTTAGGTATGGATTCAAAATTGAAATTTACTTGTGTAAACATTTCATTTTGAAAAAGAATAAATGAAAAAATTAATAGAATATGTTTTGCCATTTTTGTTTGATTATGTCGTTTGTAAAATATTGGTTATAAGTATTTTTGTTTTTTTCTTCAATAATTTCTAATTCATTTGAATGAATAAATAACGAATTTATTTTCTCAATCCATTGATTATGAGTATAAGATACAACACTAGAATCTAGATTAGGAATCCCTTCTAATGCAATCTCAGTACCAATAAATGGAATCCCAAATTGCATAGCTTCTAAAACTTTTATACGAATACCCGCTCCGGAGAATAAAGGAATAAGCAATAAATCGTGAGTCTCAAATAAAACTTGAACCGATTCATATTTTCCTATAAACGTCACATTAGAGGTATCATAATTTGAATTCAAACCTTTCTCAATACCTTTTCCAGCAATTGTAAGGGCATACTGCTCATTTGATAATTGAGGCCATACATAGGTCAAAAACCATTCGACTCCTTCCAAATTGGGTTTCCAATCCATACTTCCCGTTATCAATAGTTTAATTTTATCTTTTGGGAAATGTTTTTTAGTAACATTTGTATTTCCAAGCGAAATCGCAATTTCACTGCATTTTATCTGAGGATAAATTGTCTGAAAAAAATCTTGTTCTATTGAATTTAGTGTCAAAATGGAATTACAAAAGCGCAATGCATTCTTTTCGTAGATTTCAAGAGACTTTGCTATTGATTTATAGCCCCATTTTTTAATCAAATTAGATGAAGAAGACGATAATTGATTCCAAATTTTATACTCTATATTATGCGCTCGATATATCACTTTCACCCCAAAATCCCTTTGCAAGTATTTTGCGTACCAAATCATAGGCAATCCTTGACATAGGATACAATCTATTTTCTGATGCTGAATAATCCTTTTAAGTGAAATTAAAAATGATTGGTCCCAAAATCGAACTAAATGAAGTGGTTTTTTGAGAAAAAAATATGAAAAAAAATGATGGAATTGT
>JBIPPG010000230.1:0-4485 GCA_044368545.1 Chitinophagales bacterium
ATACGCTGAGGGTAATGAAATTTTTCGGGTTTAGGCACGATTAATTCCCTTTCTACCATAGGATACGGCGCATCTACATCCAATTTAAAATCAGAGATAAAAAACAAATGATCCCACAATTTTTGATGATAGTCTTCTGCCTTTTTTTCTTGAGGGGTAATCTTGGACATGATATCAATAATCATGTGAGCAGCCTGAGTTCTTCTATCTCTATCTTTTATTTCCATACATTTGTAAACCATATTTTGCAATGATTTTCCGTATTCTCTCAGAATAATGGGCTGTTCATTTTGATAATAATTCATATAAAACGCTATATTAAAAACAATTTTGATTAAAAAAAATTTCTACAAATTAAGCCTCTGTTGAACGTGCAGAATCGTTCAAGTTGGATATATCAAATCCAAGCCTTTTTGAAGTAGCATGTGGCGTAATGCCACTTTTGGTAATCATATATCCCAATGGAATATATTTAACCTCATTGAATAATGGTGCCCATAAATCATATTCTATGCTTCGGATCACACATTGTTCTATCAATTCAGAGATTTTGGTTTCATCTAATACCAACGAGCCAAAATCGCTGTACAGGAATCCAATTTGACCTTCTCCTTCTACAAAAAAATGATTGTCGCTATTGATGAAGATTCGAGCAATCAATTCCCCTATATCATTTTGTCTTTCATATTTAATAGAATCGCTCAAAAAATTGTAGACTTCTATCATCCCGCAATACGAACGATTGAAATCTTCTTGAACGTATTTGGATTTAAGAACTGCATTTTTTGGATCAAATGAAAAAACATTGGTATGCATAGAAAAAATGACAATATCACCTCCTACTTGCAACCAAAATTCATTGATATTCTTCTCAGAGAACTCTATTTTTACTCTACTATCTCTTTCAGAAATCCAAGGAGATAATTCCTGAGCATAATCCATAGCTTTTTCCCTAAATGTATGGAATACAGCTTTGGTATGTGCAAAAACATCTTGCTTTAAGCTCGATTTTTGCGCAATAATATGTTTTGATTTTTCAAAACGAGACTCTTTCATTTAATCGAATTATACGTCACGTGGTACACGGCTTACTCTCAAAAGAGTATATCCACCTACCATCATAATTGTAGAAATCAAAAATGCGAATGACATTCCTGAATCAACCATTGAATATTTCACAGCATTGTTATATTCAATAAATCCTGGATTGTTCAAATAATTGAAACTTGTAATCAAAAACATTATCAATCCCCAGATAAAAAGCATTGTAGCTAATGGCTTAATCATATATAAAATATTTAAAGGGCAAATTTACAACAATTTATTATTTATTCGTCTAATTTTTTTTTGTATACTAATCTACTTATCTACTCAAATACATACTCTTCATTTTGAAGAGATTGCGGAAATGCGGGTCGCGGATATTAGAAATAAAACGAATGGCTTCTCCTGTACTTCTCATCTCAGGACCGAGCTCTTTTTTCACATTTGGAAATTTATCAAAACTAAATACAGGCTCTTTGATAGCATATCCATCCAATTTTTCTTGAACTTTTATATCTTTTACCTTCATATCGCCTGTCATAATCTTAGCGGCATAGTTCAAATAAGGAATTTGATACGCTTTGCAAATAAAAGGAGTCGTTCTTGATGCCCTTGGATTGGCTTCAATTACAAAAACTTCATCGTGCTCATTCAAATTAGTAGCTCTTTTTACCACAAATTGAATATTGATGAGTCCTTTTACATTCAATGCCAACGCTATTTTCTTTGAATATTCCTTAATTTTCTCAATAGCTTCATCGCTCAAAGAGAATGGAGGCAATACACTATGGCTATCACCCGAGTGAATTCCAGCAGGCTCTATATGTTCCATAATTCCCATAATATGCACGTCCGTTCCGTCGCACAATGCATCTACCTCTGCCTCTTCGGCTCTATCGATAAAGTGGTCAATTAGGATGTTATTATCGGGGAAATGCTTCAAAATGCTTACCACTCCGCTAGTCAACTCATCATCATTGATGACAATTCGCATTTTTTGACCTCCCAAAACATAAGAGGGACGCACCAATACTGGATAACCTACTTTGTGCGCTACATCCAATGCATCATCGGCATTTTTTGCAGCACCGTAGCGAGGATAAGGAATTTCTAAGGCTTTTAATAAATCGCTAAAACGCTCTCTATCTTCTGCCAAATCCATATTGTCGTAGCTCGTTCCTATGATTGGAATGCCATACTTTTCAAGTTTTTCGGCTAATTTAAGCGCTGTTTGGCCTCCTAATTGCACAATGACTCCTTCGGGTTTTTCCAAATCGATGATTTCTCGTAAATGTTCCCAAAATACTGGTTCAAAATATAATTTTGATGCGGTATTAAAATCGGTAGAAACGGTTTCGGGATTACAATTGACCATTATGGCTTCATATCCCATTTCTTTTAATGCAAAAAGTCCATGTACACAACAGTAATCAAACTCTATTCCCTGCCCAATTCGATTAGGTCCCGAACCTAAAACGATTACTTTCTTCTTATCCGTAATTACACTGTCATTATGATTTTCAAATGTTGAATAAAAATAAGGCGTTTGTGCATCAAACTCTGCCGCACAAGTATCTACCATTTTATAGACTCTTTTCAGCCCCCAATCTTTTCTCTTATTATAAATATCGTCTTCCTCATTCTTGAAAATATATGCTAACTGTAGATCTGAAAAGCCTTTTCGTTTTGCTTTTAGCAAGGTTTCTTTATCTAAATCTTGGAACGATATTTTTTTCAAAGATTGTTCAAAATCAACTAATTCTTGAATTTGTCTCAAAAACCAAAAATCGATTTTTGTAATTTCATAAATCTTCGTTTTAGGAACTCCCAATTTTAGAGCTTCTCTTAATTTGAAAATTCTATCCCAAGAAGCGTTCTTCAAGGCAGCCAAAACTTCGTCTACATTTCTACTATCATTGCCGTCTACGCCTAATCCTATCTTATTGTTTTCAAGCGATTGACAAGCTTTTTGTAGTGCTTCTTGAAAATTTCTTCCAATACCCATCACTTCTCCTACCGATTTCATTTGCAAACCAAGTGTTTCATCGGCACCAGGGAATTTTTCAAAATTCCAACGAGGTATTTTCACAATTACATAATCCAACGAAGGTTCAAAAAATGCTGACGTTGTTTTTGTAATTTGGTTTTTCAATTCATCTAAATGATATCCAATAGCCAATTTAGCCGCAATTTTTGCAATAGGATATCCTGTAGCTTTACTTGCCAATGCCGAACTTCTTGAAACTCTTGGATTGATTTCTATACAAATAATATCTTCATTTTCGGGATTTAAAGCAAACTGCACATTGCATCCACCCGCAAAATTACCAATAGCTTTTAAGATTTGTTTGGATTGATTACGCATTTTTTGATATACGGTATCGGGCAAAGTCATAGCAGGTGCTACCGTAATACTATCACCCGTATGAATCCCCATTGGATCAAAATTCTCTACAGTACATATAATTACCATATTGTCATTGGAATCGCGCAAAAGTTCCAACTCAAATTCTTTCCAGCCAAATAAGGCTTTTTCTATCAATACCTCGTGAACGGGAGAAGCTTCCAATCCACGCTTAAGTTTTTCGTCAAATTCATCTTTGGTATGCACAAAGCTTCCTCCTGTCCCAGCAAGCGTAAAAGATGGTCGAATCACTAGTGGGAATCCAATATTTTGTGCAATTTCTTTACCTTCGAGAAATGAATTGGCTACTTTACTTGGAGCTATTCCTATTCCCAATTTAACCATTAATTGCTTGAATTTATCTCTATCTTCTGCCAATTTTATCCCTTCAATATCTACACCTACTAATTTGACATTATATTTTTCCCAAATACCCATTTCATCGCACTCAATTGCCAAATTAAGGGCCGTTTGGCCACCCATTGTAGGCAATACAGCATCTATTTCATTTTCAGCTAGAATTTTTTCAATACTTTCTGGTTCCAAAGGCAATAAATACACTTTATCCGCCATCATTGGGTCTGTCATAATGGTAGCTGGATTGGAATTTATCAAAATTGTTTTGATGCCTTCTTCTTTCAAACTTAAGGATGCTTGCGTTCCAGAATAATCAAATTCACAGGCTTGACCAATAACTATAGGACCGCTTCCGATAATTAAAATCGACTTAATAGATGTATCTTTTGGCATATATATAGGGAGAATGTTCGGGGTGCAAATATAAGTTAAAAAAGATAAATAGATTTTTAATTATACCAATTTCACAATAGAGCCATAACAAAAAAGCCCCGAAGATTTCTCTTCGGGGCTTTTCTTAGTATTTTACTAATTTAAAAGATTACTTAGATACTGTGAATTTCGCTGCACTTTGTGTCTCGCCATTAGTTAATTGTAAATGATAAACACCGTTTGCCAAACTTGTAATATCAAATTTGTGATCCGATGTAGTAGATTGATGACGCTCTTCGCTCGACATT
>JBIPPG010000231.1:0-4483 GCA_044368545.1 Chitinophagales bacterium
AGATTACCAAAAAAGAAATGCAAAAAATCAAGCAACAAAAACAAGATGTAAAAAACGAGGTGAATCAGGCGAAAGCAGATGGAATAGTAACTGGCCATGAACGAAAAGAAATCAATCAAGAGAAAAAAGAATTGAGCAAAACCATTTATAGAAAAAAACACAACGCTGCTAGAAGATAACAACAAATTGATTATCAACATCTTGATGCAATACGTAAAAAAACCATCTGTTTTTCATCAAAAAAAAAAGGCGGTTCATCAAAGGTTGATATTGAAGGAAAAAAGTCGCTTTATCTTTGCATCGTAAATCGAGTGAAACAATAAGGTTTGGGTTTACAAAAGTTAAAAACTTTTTTCATATTTTTTTTAAATTCCCTATAAAGTGCAGCGACCTCCCCCCGCTGCATTTTTTTTTTATTATTGGCGAACTATTTGGCTAGTAGCTTTGTTTTTAAGTGATAATAATTAAAACTTAAAATTATGGCTTTCGAATTACCAAAATTAAATTACAATTATACAGATTTAGAACCGCATGTAGATGCAAAAACGATGGAAATTCATCATTCAAAACATCATCAAGCGTATGTAAACAATTTGAATGCAGCTATTGAAAATACCGATGCTGCGACTATGTCCATAGAAGAAATTGTAAAAAACATTTCTAAATTTTCGCCAGCAGTACGAAATAATGGCGGTGGACATTGGAATCATACATTTTTCTGGAATGTAATGTCGCCAAATGGTGGAGGAAATCCTACAGGAGAATTGGCTAGCAAAATTGACGCTCAATTTGGTAGCTTTGAAGCAATGAAAGAAGAATTCAATAAAGCGGCTACTACTCGTTTTGGTTCGGGATGGGCATGGTTGTGCAAAAAAGCGGATGGTAGCATGTGTATTTGTAGCACGCCCAATCAAGATAATCCTTTGATGGATATAGCGGAATGTCCAGGTACGCCAATAATTGGATTGGATGTATGGGAACATGCATACTATTTGAATTATCAAAATAGAAGACCCGATTATATAGCGGCATTCTGGAATGTAGTAAATTGGGAAGCAGCTGCGGACAATTATAAAAATGCATAATCCACAACAAATTATGACATAAAAGGGGAATGCATTTCACCTTTAAAAGTCAATATTTTATAAAGCGGTACTTATATAGTATCGCTTTTTTTATGCTTATATATTTTTTTGAATTATATTTGTGCAATGAACAAACGAATTACAACGCTATTTTTTCTAGCTATTATGGGGCAATTATGGTCTCAAAATCAATATTTTATATGGTTCAACGACAAAGATATTTCACAAACGAAATTATCCATTGGTTCGGAATCGATAGAACGAAAACTAAAATATAATATTGATATAGATGCAAAAGATTATGCTGTAGAATCTTACAAAATAGAAACGCTCAGCAATATTACTACGCCATTATTGGTTTCAAGATGGCTCAATGGGGCTTTGATTGAATGTGATGAGTCTAAATTAAAAGAGCTCAAATCATTGCCTTTTGTAAAAAAAATTGAATTGATAGCTCGTATCAAAAAACTTAAAAATAGCAGTAAAAAATCAAAATCATCCTATACCATAGCCGAATATGGTTCTAGCTACGACCAAATTAAAATTCATCATGGCGACACATTGCATCAAATAGGTTTTAATGGAGAGGGGATGAAAATAGCCGTTTTTGATGCAGGTTTTCAACGAGTGGATAGCATTGCCAGTCTTAGACATTTATTTCAAGAAAATAGGATTTTCCCCATAAGAAATTTTGTGTACAATACCGATTCTTTTTACAAATATGACAATCATGGGACATTAGTATTAGGATGTATGGGTTCTTTTTTAAAAGATACCCTTATTGGGACGGCTCCCAAAGCAAACTATTATCTATTTATCACCGAAGCAAGCGGCTATGAAAGTAAGATAGAAGAAGTCAACTGGGCCAAGGCTGCCGAATTAGCCGATAGCATAGGTGTAGACATAATCAATTCTTCGCTGGGATACACCGAATTTGACGATGCCAGCACCAATTATTCATTTGAACAATTAGATGGCAAAACGGCTATTTCGAGTATTGCAGCACAAATAGCGAGTGATAAAGGAATTTTGGTAGTAAATTCGGCAGGAAATCTTGGCAATAAATCATGGAAAAAAATAGCGTGTCCTTCAGATGCAGAAGGCGTTATAACTGTTGGGGGAATAGACAAAAGTGGCAATGTAACCGATTTTAGCTCAAGAGGTTATAATGCACTTAATGAAATCAAACCCAATGTATGTGCCGTAGGAAGACTCGCTACTTGCTACTATGATGCGGGAGGATATGCCATTTCCAATGGAACGTCCTTTTCATCGCCCATAATGGCTGGATTGATTTCTTGTTTTTGGCAAGCGAATAAAGAGGCATCGCCAAAGAAAATAAAAGATGCCTTGTATCGAAGTAGTCATCGTTTTACCAATCCCAATGAAACTTTTGGATATGGTATTCCCAATTTTATCCTTGCACAACAAATGATTCTAAAAAATGATACTACGGAGAATATTTACCTTTATCCAAATCCGACTCATGATGCTGTTGTATTGGAGTTCAATCATTATCTTCCAGAAACAATAAAAGTGGATTTGTACAGTTTTCAAGGACTTATTACAAGCCAAATGGAGACCTTGATACAAGGGAAGAATTTAATTCGGATGGATTTGTCCAATTATGCAAGTGGTGCTTATTTTATTAAACTTAGCTTTAAAGATAGAGTTACCTATAAGAAATTGATAAAGAATTAAGTAGGGCTTGCTGTTTAACGTGTAAATATTTGTAAATCATAAAATTATACATCAATATAGGAGCGATAAATGCAATCTATTTTTAATAAAAATCCAATAAAATCGTTTTTTACATATACCGCAAATCACAAAAGAATACACTACTCAGAAATGAGTCATCTACTTCGTTACAGACTATTCGTAGTATTCATATACGACTTCTTAGTCTGTGCCTAGTATCTAACTCATTTCTGAGTTAAACAGCAAGCCCTAAGTAGCACTTACCGTTTTACATTTAGGATTGGAACAAAATCCATATAAGTACAAACTATGCGAATCTACTTGAACATTTAAAATCTCTTCCAATGATCGTTTGATTTGATATAATCGAGGGTCGCAAAACTCAGTAATTTGTTTACATTTTTTGCAGATAAAATGGTCGTGCTGTTTGTGTCCATACGATTTTTCGTACAAGGATAAATTTTGTCCAAAATTATGTTTTATCACCAATCCACACTCTAGAAATAAGTCTAAAGAATTGTATACTGTAGCTAGGCTGATATTGCGTTCTTCTTTTTGAATAGCACGATGAAGGGTTTCGGCATCAAAATGATCTTTTTGTTCGTATATTTTGTAAATAATATAATACCGCTCACCTGTTTTTCTCATGTTTTTATCTTTCATAAAATCATTGAGAATATTATAAACTTCGGGATATTTTGAGGCGAGCTTTCGAGCGTCCATTATTATTGTTTGAATAATTTGTATACAGTAGGCGCTTGTTCATTTTCTTTTATAGATAGAAAATAAATTCCCGCTTCGAGATCATTTAAATCTATGCGTGCATCGGGTCTATTCCATACAAAATGAAGTACTTGCTGTCCCATCACATTATGAAGCGAAACCGATTTAGTCGAATTTGTATTACAGAAAATATCTGCTACATTATTGCTATACGATATGTCTATATTTGATTTAACGATAGTAGAAATACCAGATACCGCTTTACTGGATTTTCTATAATTAATGAGTGTATATGCTTTTCCCAAGGAATCCAAGGTAGCGGTAGCTATTTCAGGTTTTGAATTCGCCGCAAAAAAGATGTGTGATTTTAAATTTGAGGGAATATCAACGGGTGCTTGTGACAATAGAGAGGTTGTAATTAAATCAGATAAAAAATCTGGAATTTTTATCAAACCGATAACAGGAACTTTAATTATACCTTTTGGATACACTCCAATTTTAAAATTGAGATCTCTCAATACTCTCAAGCAGTTCACATTTGATTCCAGAGGAGTAGACACTTTACCATAAGCATCCGCCGATAATTTTGAAGTAACGGTAAGCCTAATTTCTATAGAATCAATAGCTATTGAATCAATTTTAATACTAGAACTTGGATTTGAATTCACCAAATTTTTAATTAAAGAATCAGGTAGAAATCCTTTTGGTAAATAAACACTTCCAAAATCGGTAGAAGTATTTACGGGCATATTATAATATAACGGCGTCGTTAAATATTTTAGATTTCCTTTCATCGTAAAACTCAAAGGAAATCCTCCCGCATTGATAGACAAACCTCTTACGAGCAAATCATTTTGTGTTTTTTCTAAATAAATAGTTCCAAGCCCATTCCCTAAATCTGTTTTTATATTCGCATTTGGGAAAGACGTGCTATTGGAAACCATTTCATATCGAATGGGAGTTTGGATAGTGGA
>JBIPPG010000021.1:0-14951 GCA_044368545.1 Chitinophagales bacterium
TGAGCATTTCTGATTCTTGTTAAATAATCTGAAATAGGATCTGTATACATATTTTTTAATTTACTTTATTATTCACAAATGTTTTTACCAACTTGATTTTGTTACACCTGGTAATTTACCATAAGAAGCTAATTCTCTGAAAACGTTTCTCGAAATTGAGAAATAACGAATATATCCTTTTGGTCTTCCAGTAATTTTACATCTATTGTGCAATCTTACTTTTGATGAATTTTTAGGTAATTTATCCAATTCCAACCATTCACCTGCTTCTTTTAATTGCTTTCTCTTTTCAGCGAATTTTGCAACTAATTTTTCTCTTTTGATTTCTCTAGCTATTAGCGATTTACTTGCCATATTATTATTTTAAAAATCGTTTATATTATTGTTTAAAAGGTAATCCCATCATTTTCAACAACTCCATAGCTTCTGCATCTGTATGAGCAGTTGTTACAAAAGTTATATCCATTCCATTGATTTTGTTGATTTTATCAATATCAATCTCAGGGAAAATGATATGCTCAGTAATACCCATTGTATAATTTCCTCTTCCGTCAAATCCTTTATTATTGATTCCTCTAAAGTCTCTTACCCTTGGCAACGCCACAGATACTAATCTATCCAAAAATTCATACATTGCATTATTTCTCAAGGTAACTTTTGCACCAATTGGCATTCCTTTTCTCAATTTAAAGTTTGAAATATCTTTTTTAGAGAACGTAGAAACCGCTCTTTGACCCGCAATAATAGTCATCTCATCTACTGCATTCGTAACCAATTTTTTATCAGATACAGCACCTTTTACACCTTGATTGATAACAATCTTAGTCAAGCTAGGTACTTGCATAATAGATTTATATTGGTATTTATCTTGAAGTAATTTTGCAACTTCGCTTTTATACTTTTCTTTTAATCTAGGAGTATACATATTATTCAAAATTATATATTTTTATCTGATTTTTTAAAATAGCGAACGATTTTCTCATCCTCTACTCTTCTTCCAATTTTTGAGGTAGTATCACCATCCAAAATCATTACATTAGAGATATGAATAGGAGCTTCTTTCTCAATAATTCCACCCTCTTGGTTAGCAGCACTTGGTTTCGTATGTCTTTTTACCATATTAATACCTTCTACCAAAACTCTCATTTTAGTTTTGTCTACTCTTATCACTAATCCGTCCTTTCCTTTATCATCTCCAGAGATAACTCTTACTTTATCTCCTTTTTTAATTTTTAATTTAATTGCGCTCATCTCTATTTTAATATTATTTTATTAATTAAATAACCTCAGGTGCCAAAGAAACAATTTTCATATAATCTGCATCTCTTAGCTCTCTTGCTACAGGGCCAAAAATACGAGATCCTCTTGGCTCATCAGATGCATTTAACAATACACATGCATTGTCATCAAATCTAATATAACTTCCGTCTTTTCTCTTGATGTGCTTTTTTGTTCTTACTACTACTGCTCTTGATACAGTACCTTTTTTCAATCCTGAACTAGGTAAAGCTTTCTTTACAGTTACGATAATTTGATCTCCAATAGAAGCATATCTTCTTTTTGTACCTCCCAATACGCGAATAACTAAAACTTCTTTAGCTCCACTATTATCCGCAACATTTAATCTTGATTCTTGTTGTACCATTTTTATTAATATTACTTAGCTTTTTCAATAATTTGTACCAATCTCCATCTCTTAGTTTTGCTAAGAGGTCTTGTCTCAGATACTTTTACCGTATCTCCTACTTTACACTCATTATTTTCATCATGAGCCTGGAACTTCTTAGATTTTTTCATTACCTTTCCGTACAAAGGGTGTTTTTCTTTTCTTTCTACTAAAATCGTAATGGTTTTTTGTCTTTTATCACTTACAACCAATCCAATCAGTTCTTTTCTTTTATTTCTTTCTTCCATTTCAATAATTATTTATATCAATACTATTATTTTGTAGATAATACAGTAAACATTCTAGCAATGTTTCTTCTTACAAATCTCAACTCAATTGGATTTGCTAAAGGAGAAACGGAATGATTAAATTGCATTCTCAAATATTTTACTTTTTCTTCTCTAATAGCTTTTGTCAAATCTTCTTTTGACATGCTTGCAAAATTATTTTTATTCTTTGCCATATTAACTATAATTTACTATTTTATGCTTCTACGTAATCGTATCTTGTTATAAATTTACATTTACATGGCATTTTTTGTGCTGCCAATCTCAATGCTTCTCTTGCAACTTCTGTAGGTACACCATCAATCTCAAATAAAAGAGTTCCTGGTTTGATTACAGCCACCCAACCTTCAGGGTTACCTTTACCTTTACCCATCCTTACCTCAGCTGGTTTTTTAGTAATAGGCTTATCTGGAAATATTTTGATCCACACTTGACCTTCTCTTTTCATATATCTTGTCAAGGCAATACGCGCAGACTCTATCTGTCTGTTTGTAATCCATCCCTCATCCAAACTTTTTAAACCAAAAGATCCTTGAGATAATTGAAATCCTCTTGTAGCATTTCCTTTAATCTTTCCTTTGAACTGCTTTCTAAATTTCGTTCTTTTAGGTAATAACATATCTTTCTCCTATTTTAAAATTAATTATTTATTTGGTCTTGTACGTTTTCCACCACCACGTCTATCATTTTTGAAACCTTCTCCTCTATTTGCATTCTTAGGTGGTTCGTTTTTGCTCTCTTGATTAGGGCTCAAATCTACTTTTCCTAATTGCTCTCCTCTACAAATCCATACTTTGATTCCAATTTTTCCATAGATAGTCAAAGCTTCTTTCCAAGCATAGTCAATATCAGCTCTAAAGGTATGCAATGGAGTTCTTCCCAATTTAAATTCTTCAGAACGTGCCATCTCTACACCACCCAATCTTCCGCTACATCTAACTTTGATACCTTCTGCACCCATTCGGATAGCACTAGCCAAAGCCATTTTTACAGCTCTTTTGTAGTTTACTCTCGCTTCAAGTTGTTTTGCAATAGACTCTCCTACAATAGCTGCATCTACATCTGGATTTCTCACCTCAATAATATTGATTTGGATTTCTTTTCCAGTTACTTTGTCCAACTCTTTTTTCAAATCTTCTACATCTTTTCCACCTTTACCAATTACGATACCTGGTTTTGATGTATGAATTGTTACTGTAACTCTTTTTAGAGTTCTCTCAATAATAATTTTGGAAATTCCTGCTTTAGGTATTTTCGTATTGATGTATAATCTAATTTTTTCATCTTCGATCATTTTCTCACCAGCCGTTTTACCACCATACCAGTTAGATTCCCATCCTCTGATAATTCCTAATCTATTTGCTATTGGATTCGTTTTTTGTCCCATTATCTTCTATTTATTAAATCTAATTAAGCTGTTTTATTTTCCAAAGTTATAGAAACGTGATTACTTCTCTTTCTGATTCTATATGCTCTTCCTTGCGGTGCAGGTTGAAAACGTTTCAACATTTTTCCTTCATTTACAAAGATAGTTTTTACATATAGCTCTACATTTTCAGCACTCTCACCACTTTTTTGCTCCCAGTTGTTTATGGCAGACAATAAAAGTTTATGTAATTTTTTTGCAGGTTCTTTTTTGTTGAATTTCAAAATACTCAACGCATTGAATGCCTCTTTTCCTCTAATAATATCTGCCACCAAACGCATTTTTCTTGGCGAAGTAGGGCAATTATTTAATTTTGCTACAGCTTCCATTTTATCTACTATTTATTATTTAATTTTTTTCGATGAATGTCCTTTAAAATTTCTTGTAGGTGAGAATTCGCCTAATTTATGACCTACCATATTTTCAGTAACATAAACTGGAAAAAATTTATTTCCATTATGAACTGCAAAGGTATGTCCTACCATATCAGGAATTATCATACTCGCTCTACTCCAAGTTTTGATAGTTGATTTTTTATCACTATCATTTAGAGCTTCAACTTTTTTCAAAAGCTTATACGCTACATAAGGTCCTTTCTTTAAAGATCTTGCCATTTTACTTAAATTTATTATTATTTACCTTTACGTTTACTTACTATCATTCTAGAACTAGCCTTATTTTTATCTCTAGTTTTCAAACCTTTAGATTTTTGGCCATTTCTTGATCTTGGGTGACCTCCAGAAGATCTACCTTCACCACCACCCATCGGGTGATCTACAGGGTTCATTGCTACCCCTCTTGTTCTTGGTCTTCTTCCTAAATGTCTACTTTTACCCGCTTTACCTTTAATCTCCAATGAATGGTCTCCATTTGATACCGAACCAATAGTAGCCATACAAGTAGCCAATACCATTCTATTCTCTCCTGAATTCAATTTCAATAAAGCATATTTTCCTTCTCTAGAAAGCAATTGAGCACTAGCTCCTGCACTTCTTACCATTTGACCACCTCTTCCTGGTTGCAATTCAATATTATGAATTACAGAACCCAATGGAATTTCAGACAATGGCAATGTATTTCCCAAATCAGGTGAAGAACCTGTTCCAGATACAATTTTTTGACCTACTTTGATTCCGTTTGGAGCCAAGATATATCTTTTCTCTCCATTAGCAAATTTTACCAATGAAATGAATGCTGTTCTAAATGGATCGTACTCTATACTTGCTACAGTTCCTTCAACTCCAAAATTATTTCTTTTGAAATCTACCAATCTGTATTGTCTTTTATTTCCGCCACCAATATGACGCATACTTCTTCTACCTTGATTATTTCTACCACCTGTATTAGAGATAGCTACTACCAAAGATTTCTCAGGAGTATTTGTTGTAATTTCCGAATAGGTATTCCCTACTCTATGTCTAGTACCAGGAGTTACTGGTTTAAATTTTCTAATCGCCATTTTCTCTTAATATTATTAATTATAAATATCTATACTCTGACCTTCTTTTATTGTAATATATGCTTTTTTGCTAGCAGATTTTCTACCTTCTACTACACCTTTCTTAGTCATTTTTGTTTTAACTTTTCCTGGTGTGATTGAAGTATTTACCGCTACTACATTTACATTAAAAAAATCTTCTACCGCTTTTCTAATGGCATGTTTTGTAGCTGTTTTTTCTACTAAAAAAGCATACTTGTTTTCTTTTTCAGTTACTTTGTTACTTTTTTCTGTAACAAGTGGTTTGATCAAAACTCTTTTTGTACCTTCCATTTCAATATTATTTTAATCTTTCAGTTAATAATGATATACTGCTCTCGCTTATAATCAATTTATCACAATTCAAAATATCATATACATGCAAGTCACTTGCATTTACCGTTTTTGAATTAGGGATATTTCTACTGCTCAATACTACATTATGAATATTTGATGGCAATACAAAAATTGATTTATCCATAGCTACATTCAAATTGTTCAACGTTTTTACGTGATTCTTTGTTTGTATTTCGTTGTAGTTGAAATCTTCTACTACAATAATGCTATTTTCTTTTGCTTTTGCAGACAATGCAGAACGATTTGCCAATGCTTTTACCTTTCTATTCAATTTGAAAGAATAATCTCTTGGTTGTGGACCAAAAGTTCTACCATTACCATATACAGGGTTTTTGGTACTACCTTTTCTCGATCCTCCAGTTCCTTTTTGTCTATGCAATTTCTTTGTAGAACCCGAATGCTCTGCTCTTTGTTTTACTTTGTGTGTTCCTTGTCTTTGATTTGCCAAAAATTGTTTTACGGCCAAATACAAAACATGTTGATTAGGCTCTATTGCAAATACTGAATCTTCCAATTCAATTGATTTGCCAGTAGCTTTTCCTTCTATATTTACGATATCTAATTTCATTACCTTACTTTTTATCTTCTATATTTAATTACTTTTGTAGCACTATATATGAATTGTTAGCTCCTGGTACAGTACCTTTTACCAACAAAATGTTTTTATCTGCGAAAATTTTCAATATAGCTATACCTTTCAATTTCACTCTATCGCCTCCCATTCTTCCGGCCATTCTCATTCCTTTGAATACTCTACTTGGGAAAGAAGATGCTCCAATAGATCCTGGTGCTCTTTGTCTGTCATGTTGTCCGTGTGAACCCATTCCTACTCCACTAAATCCGTGTCTTTTTACTACACCTTGAAATCCTTTTCCTTTTGATGTACCATACAACTCTACTTTTTCGCCTTCTACAAAGTCAGCAGCAGAGATGATGTCGCCCATAGCTTTGCCATCAAATCCTTTAATTTCTACAATGTGTTTTTTTGGAGATGTGTTTGCTTTTGCAAAGTGACCTTTCATACCATTGCTAGTATTTTTTTCTTTTTTCTCGTCAAATGCAATTTGCAATGCAGAATAACCATCTGTTTCTTCTGTCTTTACCTGTGTTACTACACAAGGTCCTGCTTCGATAATAGTACACGCTATACTATTTCCTTTTTCGTCAAAGTAGCTAGTCATTCCTAGCTTTTTTCCAATAATTCCTTTCATTTTTTATTTTTTAATTTTTTTCGACATCGACAAGTTTGGTCTTGCTTATCGTCTTTTTTAATTATTAATATTGTATCTATTAGATTTTGATCTCTACATCTACTCCACTTGGCAATTCCAATTTCATCAACGCATCTACCGTTTTTGAAGAACTAGAATAGATATCCATCAATCTCTTGTAAGTACACAATTGAAATTGTTCTTTAGAGTTTGAGTTTACGTGCGGTGAACGCAATACCGTAAAGATATTCTTGTGTGTAGGCAATGGAATAGGTCCAGATACCACAGCACCTGTAGCTTTTACCGATTTAACTATCTTTTCTGCCGAATTATCAACCAACACGTGGTCATAACTCTTTAATTTTATTCGTATTCTTTGGTTCATATTCAATGAATTATTATACTTTTTGTACGTTTATCTTAAAAATTTGAGGGTGCAAAGGTAAGGATTATTTTTTAAACAGCAAGAAAAAAATAAGAAAATGTTAAAAACATCTTTTCTTATCGCTGGTCAAACAACAAAATCCTAGGCAATTACTCACCTCAAAACGGATACTTGTTTCATTTATTTAGTGAAAAAGTGGTGCAAAAGTAATCTATTTTTTTTAAGTCAATACTTTTTTTTCACTTTTCTTTAATAAAAATACAAAATAATACAACCCCCATTATCCACAAACCTTCAAAAAAGTGTTCAATTAATTATATTTTCAATTACATTTGCACACACAATTATTTCTCAATCCTATGATAGACTACCTTTTAGCACCATACGCCACGTATTCCATTTTCCAAATCCTTATGGAATCTATCGCCGCCATTCTGGGAATCCTCAGTGTATATTTTGCTACAAAAAAAAATATTTTAGTTTACCCCGTTGGCATCATAAGTACGTTTATTTATACTATTTTGCTTTTTCAGTGGCAACTTTTTGGCGATATGCTCATCAATTTGTACTATACCCTAATGAGCATTTATGGCTGGATATTGTGGCAAAAAAATAATTCCACCACTCACCACACCCTTCAATCTATTGACCAAAAAACCATTCTCATACTTATTTCACTCTTCAATACATCGGCACTGCTCGTATTGGGCATATATATTGGACACTATACACTGGAGACAAATACGCGAGGAATCGCACTGCTCCAAAAACTCACGTGGATCAATTATGTAGACAGCATCACCACCTCCACCTTTCTCATAGCCATGTATCTGATGGCCCGAAAATCCATCCTCAATTGGCATTTTTGGATACTCGGCAATACCATCGCCATACCTATGTTTCTCGAAAAAGGATACGCCATTACCGCATTCCAATACCTTATTTTCTTGATTTTAGCCATTTGTGGACTTATAGAATGGAAACGAAATCCTCAATAAAATGTAAAAATTAATTGCTCTTAGGGCGGCTCTCGTCATAGAGGCAGTAAAGATTACAATACCCCCAAAAAGATAACGTCGTGCCTCTAAGACGACACCAGGCTGTGCAGGGCTTCGCTTCGCTCCGGTCTCGTCAAATAAAATTTGACAAGACTACTCCCTACGGTCGTACCCTTTCCATCCTTGCCGCAAAAAAAGAGTGTGTAATGATTATGCTAAAAATTAAAGTCAAATAAAAAAAGTGCTATATATTTGCGTTTACTTGTAAATGATATTTATCTTTCAAAAAAAAATGCCATATAGTTAAATACATATGTTTATTAATTATATGATAAAAAAACTGAAATCTCAAATTAAATGAATACAGAAACAAAGTACCATGTTAATCAGTTAAGAGACTACTCTTCCTTGTTTTCTAGGAGAGAAGTTCTTTCTTGGCTAAAAATGGACTTCTCATCTTTAAATTACAAAATTAAAAGATATGATACAAAATGGTTAGAATTCCCAGATTCAACTTATTTAGACTATCTTAAATATGTATATTTTATTTTAGCAGATAGATATCAAAACGAATACATTTTCAAAAATGAATTCTTAAATACTTGGCTTATTAAAGAACTTGGTGAGACAAATTCTCAAATATTTAGCGAGTTTAGAGTGGGCAACTCTATCGCAGATTTGGCTATGTTCAACGGTTGCTCAAAAATTTTTGAGATAAAAACAGAATTTGATAATGATTCACGATTGATGGCACAACTTCAAAACTACGAGAAGATATTTAATCAAATATTTATAATAATACCTAAATCAAAGTTGAATATCTACGATAAACAAGACGCTTCGATTGGAATTATAACATATGACCCTAAGAACGAGAATTCATTTTCACTTCATCGCAAAGCAAATATAAATTTAGAAATTGAGCCTTCAGCTATTATGTCAATTTTGCATACAAACGAATATAAATCCATTGTTGAAAAATATTTCGGTTATCTTCCTAAAATGACAAGCTTTAACCAGTATAAAATTTGTAGCGAATTAATTTATGAAATCCCGTTAAATGAGTTAAATATGCTTTTCATTAATGCAATGAAAAAAAGAAGCTCAAGCAATGCCTTATCATCTATATATTACAAAGAGTTTAATCAGTTGTTTTTAGCTCTTAAAATGAATCGAAATTCAAAAGATAAAATGATAGAATCATTAAAAACAACTATTCAAATTTAAATATATGTACTATCCATTTTTAAGAGCAAGACAATTTGAACTAATAGCTTTAAGAGAGTTAGCGACAGAAGAAGCTACACAAGGAGTTATTATTCCGATTTTAGAACCCGTTAAAGAAACTCACAACAATTTAAATTTAGCACACAAGGTTTTCCAAGAAAAAGGTCAAATTGCTTATCTTGTTGTTAACCCAAAGTTCGGTGAACTTGCAGGAGATAGCCAATTTTATATTGAATATCTCGCTACTTTAAATTATCAAGTATTTTTGCCCGCATTTCATTACAAGAATAATGCTGAATATATAAATAAAAGCATTGAGCAATTTGGACTAACCAATTGTATGCTTATTTGTGAGAACGACATTGAAGTAGAAGATACAAATTTCAAATCAATAGCAGAATTAGCCGCAGTTTGTCTTATTACAGTTAACGATCCTGGAAGAAATAGGTCATTAAATAGGTATATAAGAGGTTTGCAAAAAGACTTCATTCGACTTGATGACTTATTTGAAAAAAAAGATAGAAACAGTGATTTCCTTGACATCACAGAACATAGATTTTCGGAAGAACATATTCATTATGAAACAGAAGGTTTTGAAGGATTTTCAGACTATACTGTTCTACCAAGTGAATATATTGAGGGAGGCAGTACCCCTAGAGCAGTAGCAATTCATTTGACATATTTAAATGTTCAAAATGAAATTTGGATTAGACATTTCACATCAGAAACCAATGATTCGATTGCTAACGTTCAGGGTAAGTTTGCTGAAGCAGCAGCGAAGGCTGTAAAATATTGTAGGGAGAATGGTCTATCTAATTCAGCGATTATTGAGTTAGAAACATATTTTGATACTGAACATTATCCAGGATTAGGAACAGTAAAGAAAATATCTATCAAGAATCATTTATTGATTTTAAGTAATTTCTTAAGAAATAGATAGTTTTATGAAGGTTTGTATAAATTGTTTTTCTGACAAAGAACTTAAAGGATTTATTTCTTCTTCATCTGAAATTGGTGACTGTGCTGTTTGCGAATCAAAAAACCAACCACTTTTAGACGTCTCTGAGTTATTTGATTTTTTTCAAGAGTTATTAGATAACTTCAAAATTGATAAAAATGGAATGCCATTAGGTTCTAAAATTCAATCCAATTGGAGTTTTTTTAGTTCACACGGTACAGCCAACAAAATTCTGAATTATGTTCTTCCAAACATACAGACAGAAGTAATTTCATCAAACATAAATGTTGAATACACTGATGATATTATAGAAAATTATAATCATTGGGAAATTCTGAAAGAAGAGTTAAAGTGGAAAAATAGGTTTGTAATTAATATTGAACGATTAGAAGAACTCGGTTGGGATGGATTTTTCAATACGCAATTCAAATTAAATAAAGAAACACCTTTATTTCGCGCAAGACTGCATCATCAAAGTGGTATGGTAGTATATAAAACTGAAGAAATGACCTGTCCTCCGAAAGAGTTTGCAAGCGGAGGAAGAGCTAATCCATCTGGAATACCATTTTTATATTTGAGCGATAATCCAGAAACAATATTGTATGAAGTGAGAGCATCTTATTTAGACGAGTTGAGTGTGGGAATTTTTCAATTAAATCCTGAATTTGAATCAATTAAATTAGTCGACTTTACGGAAGACACTACTCTTTTTCAACCAAATTCTAGTTCTATAAATAAAAATATAAAGGCTAAATTGTTGAGACAGAAAATTAGTAGTGATTTATCAAAGCCAATGCGGAGGTATGATAGTGAATTAGAATATATACCTACGCAATTCATATGTGAATTTATTAAAGTTTTTACAGGTGCTTTCGGTATTCGTTTTAATAGTTCATTGCATCCTAAGGGGAACAATGTAGTTCTGTTTGACCAAAACTTAATGACTTGCATATCTGTGAAGAAAATAAAAATAAATTCTGTCAATTTGCAAGGTATTGAAATAAAGAACTAGCTTTTCATAAGTTTAATGATTAGGAAAGGAGATTTCTTTTATAAATTATAAAACAATTGCTCTATCTAAATAATTCTAAACCAAATACATAATATAAACAAAAAAGATCTTACAAATCAAACCTATAAACATGCACGACCAAAAAACACTTTTTGAAAACTGGGCAGACTCGTATGAAAAGTATGTAATGGAAAACCAACATACGTTTCCATTCAAAGGCTATTTGGAGCTGGTAGACGAGATAGTCAATTCAATTGAATCTCAAGCTACGGTCTTTGATTTGGGTATAGGGACGGGGTATATTGCCCATAAGCTTTATACCGAAAAAAAATGTCATATTTACGGCATAGATTTATCTGAAAAAATGGTAGCAATATCCAAAAATAGGATGAAAGATGCTCATATTATTCAGTTTGATTTTGACAAATACCCAGATTTGGATTGGAGTATTTTTCCAAAAGATATCAATTACTTTATAGGTACTTATTTTTTTCATCATTACAACGATGAAAACAAAATCAAGATCATAGAATATCTGCTAAACCACGTCAATCCTAATGCAAAAATTATTATTGGAGATATTGGTTTTCAAAATCAAGATTTATTTATTGAAAATAAAAACCGCTTGGCAAAAGAATGGGACGAAAGTGAGTTTTATTTTGACTTAGAAAGTTTCAAGAAATCACTTGAAAGCAAAAACCTAAAATTTAAATCTAAAACAATCTCAGAATTTTGTATTTATATTGAAATATGGAAATAATATATTGAGAATAACAACTACTCATTCCTTTCCGTTTCAAGATTTTTCATTACCTTTGTAGTATAAATTTTCAAGATGAATAAATTGCTCACATTGGTTAATGAATTGGAATCTTATATTCCATCCAGCGATATAGAAAATAGTACTATTTCAAATAGTACCATTGGTTGGCAAATAGAACATAGCTTGCTCACACTCAATGGCATTATCAATAATTTGAAAATCCCCAATCCTAAAACATTCAAAAAGAAATATGGAATTGGGAAGTTTCTCATTTTTACATTTGGACATATTCCTCGTGGCAAAGCCAAAGCACCCGAAGTGGTTAAACCCAAGCATTTTGATAAAAATACACTTACAAATCATATCCAAATAGCAAAAGAAAATATCAAAACCTTAGATACTATTCCTTCGGTTCATTTTTTTGAGCATCCTTATTTTGGACATTTGCGAGTAGAAGATACCAAAAGATTTTTGTACATCCATACATTGCATCATATCAAGATTATTAGAGATATGATGAAATCCAACTAAAACTAATCTACGTTGAATACAATAGCGATTACATATTATCTATCTCCTGTTGGCGAGCTGATTTTGGGCGTGCATAACGATATGCTGGTGCTATGCGATTGGCGTTATAGAGCTATGCGCGAAGCTATAGACAAGAGAGTTACTCGTTTTTTCAACGCACAGTACAATGAGGCATTGCATCCACTTCATTCCGAAACGATAGCACAATTAGAGGATTATTTCCAAAAAAAACAAAAAACCTTTGATATTCCCTTGGCATTGGCAGGCACCGATTTTCAAATTCAAGTATGGAATCAATTACTCAAAATTCCCTTTGGAAGCCGAACTACTTATAGTCGTTTTTCGGAACTGCTGGAAAATCCCAAAGCCGTGAGAGCTATTGGTACCGCCATAGGCGCCAATGCTCATTCAATTATCATTCCTTGTCATCGAGTTGTTGGTAAAAATAACGATTTGGTGGGCTATGCAGGTGGTCTACCCGCCAAAAGCAAACTCTTGACACTAGAAGGTCAATTGAGCTTGTTTTAAAATATAAAAATAGTTTTAAAATACTATTTCATCAATGTTTTTACGATCGTTTGTCCATTCTCAAGTCCTACTTTTACATAATACATTCCTTGAGATAATTCCAAAACATTAATAGATTTTGTATTGCTTTTTAATACTTGCTGCCCTACCATATTATATACTTCTACTGAAGATATTTTAATCGGTGATTGTATCGAAACTATTTCTTTAGAAGGATTAGGATAAAGAGAAATTTCGTTTGCATTTTCAATTAAAGAAATAGCGTTATTTACAGGATAGGTTACTTTCCCTTGTAGATATACTGATAAGGGAAAATAACCATCTTTTAGATTAAATACAGCAGTAGGTACACTCAATTTAAAGGTATGACTTCCTTTTAGCAAATTTCCCAAAAAGATAGTTCGTATAGGAATTATAGCACCGGGACACCAATTACTAAAAGACTGCCAAGTAGCATCGGTTCTGACACTAGGACTATATATCCCATTTCCTTGAGTATTGTATTTTCTATACGGTTCGCAAGAGGGGAATCCAGGCGTATATGTCAAAACCGTGTCTCCATCAAAAAATATAAAATGTTTTCTTCTATTATACTCTTCGCCTCCTGTTCCCGCTCCATGATTGGATGTAATGAGATACAAAGAAGCGTCATCGGTATTATAAGGAAGGTTAAACGTAATAGTTTTGGCTGTAACCCCAATTGTATCAGATGCTCCTACTTGGTAATTGTTTACATAAAACTGATTGCTCAATCCAATAAAATAATTATCATTTTGAGTAGCCATAGGGGTATTCGTATATAAATCAACTGTACCATAAAATACATCAGTTCTTCCCGAGCAGCCTGCTACTTCTTTTTGAGCTGCATAAGGCACTCCAAAAATTCCTAACTCAAACCATATATCAAAACTATCTGTAATATGCTTTTCCTTTAAGATAGATGCTACATTATGTATTGTAAAATCATAAGGAACCGTATCGGGCTTTCGATTTTTATTCATAAATGGCGTTATAAAACGAGCCAGTTCAATTCGTTTTACCTTTGACTTATCATAGGTAGTGTCTCCTTTTGGAACAAATGCCAACCCTACTTGTGCGATTCTATCATAATTGTCACAACTCGCTTTTACAATTACTTTCAAAAACAAAGAATCTCCTATCGCGTCTAATTGCGAAGTGGTTAATTTTCTTGTATATAACGAGGTAGAAAGCCTAACGACACCAGCAGGTGGCGCAGGTTTTGTAGCAATAGATGCCAAAGAAGCATAACCATCGTAAAATAACACCGTATCATAAATTCTCAACTTATTATACTGTCCAAATGAAGAATGGAAAGATCCTAAAAATAGGATTAGTAAAGCAAAACGTAGCATTTTATTCATAAGCAAAATTTCTTATATTACCCAACAAAAGTAAACTTTTTTTTCAAATAACAACAAAAAAATTTAGCATTTTTTTATATTTTCTAAACCCAAAATAATTTCTCTATATCTTTGGTTCGTTCTTTGATGAATTTTAAATCTATATCAAAGACTATGTTTACGACTTGTAATTTTGAAAGTGTGGCTTTTAAATGTTGAATAGGGAAATTCGCCACAATTAAATAATCCATTTGTTTCAACTTTGGAAATAAAATTACATTTTGATTTTTGACTTCTATAATAGCAATTTTTGCTTCGGTTTCTTCAAATTCAGCATTTTTAAACACATTGAACTCCTCCAATTCTTCTTTGCTTATCTGAATTTTTAAATTATTAGAATAAAAAAATTGATAATCCAACTCTGCATTGATTTTCGTAATCAATAAAATATCTTTGGCTACACTGCTGATTCCCAAATAATAGAAATCCATCGACTCCAATTCTGTTACAATTTTCTTCATTTGAATTACGCTATTTTTTTGCTACTTCCACTTTCGGGTGGGTAGAATCTTTACAAAGATAGGCAATATTATCAAAAATGCCATATATAAAAAATCAAAAAAGAATACATATTTGTATGTTTTGTTTTTAATTTGCATTTGTCTTTCTAGATAATATATGGGCATCATTCGCAAAAAGAGGTACACAAAAATGAAAACAAATATAATTAAGTGGAATGAAAAATAGCTCATCCATAGCCAAAT
>JBIPPG010000232.1:0-4471 GCA_044368545.1 Chitinophagales bacterium
AAAGGCTTACTGTATATAGTAAGCCTCATTTTAATTTTAGTTAATATTTTATTCTTCCGTATCGTCCGAAGCAGTATCTTCAGCATCATTATCAGCACCTTCATCGTCTGTTGACACGATTTCTTCGCCTTCTTCTGCTATGATATCCGCAATGATCAAGTTGCCTTCTTCATCGTACTCTTCTTCGTCGCCTTCTTCTACGATTACTTTGGCTACAGCCGCAATACTGTCTTTTTTATCCAATTTGATAAGCGTGACGCCTTGTGTAGCACGTCCCATCACTCTCAATTTCTCTACATTCAATCGAATAGCAATTCCCGATTTATTAATAATCATCAAATGATTTCCATCTACTACGTTCAAGATAGAGATTAATTTACCCGTTTTGTCCGTTACGTTTAATGTTTTAACGCCTTTTCCACCTCTATTGGTTACTCTATAGATTGGTTCGCCATCCTCAGGATCATCGATATACGTTCGTTTTCCAAATCCTTTTTCGGTTACTACCAATACACTTTGAGGTAGTTCACTTGTTTTATCTACACTGATGATACCCACAATTTCATTGGTAGGATCATCTCCCAAATCCATACCGGTAACACCCGCAGCAGTTCTTCCCATACTACGCACTTTACTTTCGTTAAATCGAAGCGCACGGCCATCTCTACTCGCTAGAATCATTTCCATATTTCCATTGGTAATCAACGCATCCAATAGCTCATCGCCTTCACGAATGGTAATGGCATTTACCCCATTTTGACGGATTCTACTGTATTCTCTAATCAATGTTTTCTTGATAACACCATGTTTCGTACAGAAGAATACATAATGATTATCCAAAAATTCTTCATCCGATAAATTTTCTACTGGCAAATAAGCCAATATTTTCTCATCATTTGCTAAATTCATCAAATTCTGAACCGCTCTTCCTTTACTGGTTTTATTTCCTTCTGGAATTTCATATACATTGATCCAATAGCAACGGCCTTTATTGGTAAACAACATCAAGACATTGTGCGTATTGGCTACAAACAAATGCTGAATGAAATCCTCTTCTCTAGAAGCACTTCCTTTGGAGCCTCTTCCTCCTCTATTCTGCTCTCTATATTCTTCAAGTGATGTTCTTTTGATATATCCTAGATGCGAAATGGTAATTACAACTTGCTCATTAGCAATTACATCTAAGATATTGATGTCTCCAGAAGCCGCCATAATATCGGTTTTTCTAGCATCACCGTATTTTTCTTTTACTTCTATCAACTCATCTTTGATAATTTGCATTCTCAAAGCTACATCATTCAAGATACTTTTCAAATAATCGATGAGTTTCATCAATTTTTCGTACTCATCTTTCAATTTATCAATCTCCAAACCTGTCAATGCACCCAATCGCATATCTATTATAGCCTTGGATTGCAATTCAGATAATTCAAAACGAGCTTCCAACGCACGCTGAGCATCTGCTTGATTTGATGATTTTTTAATAATTGCTATTACTTCATCGATATTGTTTACAGCGATGATCAAGCCTTCTACGATATGCGCTCTTGCCTCTGCTTTTTTCAACTCAAATTTGGTACGACGCACCACTACATCATGACGAAACTCTACAAAGTAGCGAATCATGTCTTTCAAATTCAATAGCACAGGGCGGCCTTCTACCAACGCAATGTTATTAACCCCAAAAGAAGTTTGTAACTGAGATAGTTGATATAATCTATTGATCACTACATTGGTAATGGCATCACGCTTCAATTCTACTACCAAACGCATTCCATTTCTATCACTCTCATCACGCACATCGGCTACACCATCAATTTTTGCATCATTGACAAGTTCCGAAATTTGAACGTGCAATTTAGCTTTATTGACTTGATATGGAATTTCGGTGATAATAATACTATCTTTTTGTCCTTCAGTTTCTATTTCTACTTTTCCACGAACAACTACACGACCTCTTCCTGTCATGAAACCTTCTTTCACACCATCCAATCCATAAATGATACCACCTGTTGGGAAATCGGGTGCTTTCACGTATTTCATTAACTCATCGATTGTAATATCATTATTTTCGATATAAGCAATACATCCATCTACAACTTCCGTCAAATTATGAGGCAAAATATTGGTAGCCATACCTACCGCAATACCACTAGAACCATTCACCAATAAATTGGGAATACGAGTAGGCATTACTTTGGGTTCATCCAATGTATCATCAAAGTTTTTTTGATAATCTACTGTGTCTTTTTCTATATCGCCAATAAATTCCATGGCTATTTTGCTCATTCTAGCTTCTGTATAACGCATTGCCGCAGGTGGATCGCCGTCTACCGAACCAAAATTCCCTTGTCCATCTACCAGTTTATAACGAAGACTCCAATCTTGAGCCATACGCACCATCGTATCGTATACCGAAGAGTCACCATGCGGGTGAAACTTTCCCATGACCTCTCCCACAATTCTCGCCGATTTCTTATATGCACTACTAGAAGTAACCCCCAATTCATGCATACCATAAATTACCCTACGGTGAACAGGTTTAAAACCATCACGAACATCGGGAATGGCACGAGCCACGATTACAGACATAGCGTAGTCAATATAACTACTTGTCATGGCATCGTTGATTTCTACACTTACTATCCCTTTCGGGTTTTTATCATCAAATTCGCTCATTCTTATTATTCTAAATTTTAGCTAACTTGCAAAGTTAACATTTTTTTATTAAATCTAAAGGATTTAGTTATTCACTTTTTGTTGAAAAATAGCGCTTTAATTACCTAGCCAATCCGCCACAAACGCCTAATACTTGCCCTGTGACATACGAACTCATATCCGAGGCAAAGAAAACAACCGCATTGGCTACTTCCTCTGGTGCAGCAAATCGTTTCAATGGAATTTGCTCAAAATATTTCTTTTTCAAATCTTCTGGCAATTCATCGGTCATATCGGTTTGGATAAAACCCGGCGCAATGGCATTGCAACGAATATTTCTACTTCCTAGCTCATCCGCTATCGATTTTGTCAATCCAATCATACCTGCCTTTGAAGCCGCATAATTGGCTTGTCCCGCTTGACCTTTCAATCCTACAATAGACGTAATATTGATAATGCTCCCTTTTTTCTGTTTCAACATGACTGGAGACGCATGCTTTATCAAATTAAAAGCCGATTTTAAATTATTATTCATCACATCATCCCAATTTTCCTCACTCATTCTCAACAATAAATTATCACGAGTTACTCCTGCATTATTAACTAATACATCTATGGTTCCAAATGCTGCAACGGCGCTATCGCACAATGTTTTAGCATCGGCAAATGAAGCAGCATCGCTCTTTACAGCCAATGCTTTTACACCAAACGACTCTATTTCTTTTGCTAATTCTTCTGCTTTTTGCTGACTTGCAAAATATGAAAACACAATATTTGCGCCTTGTTTTGCCAATTCCATAACGATAGAACGCCCAATTCCACGACTACCTCCTGTAACGATACACGTTTTTCCTTCTAATAATTTCTGCATCTGTTTTTTAATTAAAATATTGAAATAAATTATTGCAAATATAATAATATTAATTATTGTTTATTTTTTTTCTATTCAGTAGGCTGAAGCCTACGGCTATTAAATTATCACAATCATATACTAATTTCTTTAACGTAGGCTAAAGCATACGGCTATTGAAATAACATATTGTTTTCTTAGAATTCTCGTTCGTTTGTTCAATAGACACCCGATTTATCGGGTGGTAGAGATAAATTCTTTTTGGCTTTAGCCTCTTTTTCATTTTTACATTATTTTGGGAATCTATAAAATCTCTCTTTTATTTCAAAAATCGAATCTAATCTCTATTTTCGTAGGCTAAAGCCTACGGCTATTGAACTACAACATATTATATTTAAATTCTCGTTCATTCATTCAATAGACGCCCGATTTATCGGGTGGTAAAAATAAATTCATTTTGGCTTTAGCCTATAAAATTTTAATCTTGATACTTTCCAAAACCATAAATTGAGAAAAATTGATTCATTTCTTGTTCATAAGTTTTATTTGCGTGATGCTCTTCTTGCTTTCTAATATAATTTCTAACTTTTTCTATCATAGACTCTGATACCGAAACTGCAAAATATTCATCTTGCCATCCAAATTTTTCATCTATCAATTTATTTGAATTTATCCAAAATGATGACTCCCCTTTTATTAATTGAACGATTTTGCTAATTGTTTGATCTCGCCCCATAGATACTAAACAATGACAATGGTCTGTATATCCATTTATAAAATCTATTACAATCCCTTTTTCTTTGGCATTGTCCTTTATATGTCGCCAAACCTTTTCTCTGATTTGTTTTGTTTTCAATAAAGGCTCTCTATTTTTGGTACTCCAAACTATATGAATATAAACTTTGATAAATGACATCGTTTTAAAGATTTGTTTTTCATTACAAAAATATAGAATATTTTTTT
>JBIPPG010000022.1:0-14921 GCA_044368545.1 Chitinophagales bacterium
CATCAAATCCAAAGACGCTAACTTAAAAATTATTTATTAATTAAAACCTAACAAAATGAAAATAAACATACTCTTTGCAGCACTTTTATTGATTTTATCTATCAATTTAACAGCACAATCTACCGAATGGCTCAATACAACACAAGGCAGTTCGCACGAGTTTTCAAATGACATTGCAATAGATGATTCTGGAAATATTTATCAAGTGGGTAGTTTTATTGGCACATTAGATTTCGATCCTACTTCGGGAGTCTCTAGTTTTACTTCAAATAATAATTCGGAAGATTGTTTTATTAGAAAATTTGATGCGAATGGAAATTTTCTTTGGGCAAAATCTATTGGAGGAAAGCTTAAAGATAAGTTTGAAAAAATAGCCATTTTTAATGATACATTAGAACTATTTACAACCTTTGGTGATACAATAGATATGGATCCTAGCAGTACTGTTAATAATATTTCAAATTCAGAAATTGCTTTGCTAAAGCTAGACAAAAATGGGAATTTTATAAACTACATAAATTTTGAAGTTCCATATTCTGCTATATGGGCACAAGTAAGGAAAAACAACTTTAGATATGTATATGGCTACTATTCATCAGCAATAGATATTGATTATGGAAATAATACAAATACCATTTCTCAAAATTCTTGTTCTGATAATTTATATATTGCTAAATATGATTTAAATTTCAATTTGATTTGGCACAAAAAAATTGAATGCACAAATACGATAAGAATAAATACTCTAGAAATAGATGCAAATGAAAATTTAATTTATGGTGGACTATTCAAAGGAACCTTTGACGTTAATTTGGATGCAGGAGTAAAAAATTTAACGGAGTTTGTTCCAGGATTCTATTCTTATTATTTTTCTAAACTAGATAATAATGGAAATTTTATTTTTGGGAAAACAATTCCAAATAAAAGACAAAATGATGATGTAAAACTTACTTCTGTTATTATGAATAACGATAATATTTATTTTGCTGGGAGTTTCATTGATTCTATGGATCTTAATCCAGATGAAAATATTTCTGAAATTATTTATACAAATGGCAGCCAACCTTATTTCATAATTAAAATTGATGGAAATGGGAATAAAACTTTTGCATCAAAATACGGAAGCAATGGTTCTAATATGTATGGAATCACTATTGATCATTTATCTAAAGACAATAATGATAATCTAATTATTTCAGGAAAATTTGCAGGTAATACCGATTTTGATATGTCAAGTACAGATATTTTGAGAAATAATATAGGTTCTCAATTTGATTTTTACATAGCTAAATATAGCCCTCAAGAAACTTTCAGATGGTTTAAAGGTATTGACATTGAATGGAATTATACTAATTTGGGATATTCAACTGAATTTTTAAATATCAACAAAGTCCTCGTCGCTCCCAACCAAAAAGTATTTGCCACAGGAAGCTTTTTTGGAAATACCGCCAATTTTGATACCGCTAATACCAATTTCACCGCCACACCGCCCAATGGAAAATACGAAGGTTTCTTGATGCGATTCAACCAGCCCGTGGTGTCTTTATCCATAGATATTCTTGATTTTTATGGAAAGGCTAATCAAAAAGAGCAAAAAAATCAGCTGTATTTGAAGTATTTTACCGATGAAAACAAGCAATATTCCTACAATGTATTGAAAAGCAAAGATGGAATACAATGGGAAACCATTCTTAAAAAACAAGCGCAAATCAATACCACCGAAAATCAATATTTTGAAGATCAAAATCCCTTTTCAGGCATCAATTATTATAAAATAGAAGTGTTTGAAAATGATCAATTTTTGAAAAATTCAAAAATAATAGCTGTTAATTATCTTTCAAATGATTATAAATTAAGCTATTATAATGGTGCGTTGTATTCTACTATAGAAAATGACAAAATAGAAATCTATGATTTAATGGGTAAAAAAATAATGGATGCGCATATGGAAAATTACAAATTGGATTTATCAATCTTGAATCGAAATCAATTTTATATCATCAAATCCAAAGATGCAAGCATAAAAATTATTTATTAATAAAAACCTAACTAAATGAAAATAAAACTTTTAATAATTGGTGTATGTATTTCATTCTGTCATTTACTTAATGCCCAAAACAATAATGCAGCCATAGATTCATTATTTCATAAAGCATTTAGAACCTATACCTATGCTCCAGAAAGACAAAAAATATTGGATAGCATTATTCTAATTGACCCAAAAAATGCGTATGCGTGGCAACAAAAAGCGATGCCTTTATTCAAAATGAAAAAATATGAAATAGCATTGCCTTATTTGGATTCTGCGGTCAAATATGACAAAGATTTTCATTGGCATCCCTATCGGGCTTTTATGAAATGTATTTTTATGAAAGCTTATCGTGCATCGCTAGAAGATTTCAATGTTATTGATAAAAAATATTGGAACTATCGTGTAATGGATCATTCGTTTGACTTCTACAGAGCTTTGTGTTATTTACAACTCAATCAATTAGATAGCGCATTGGTTTATAGTACGATAAGTATTGAAAGAGATGAAAAAACATTTAAAAAAGCTCATTATCTGGAATATTTCTACAAAGGCATTATTTTAATGGAACAGGGAAAATATCTAAATGCTATCGAAACCTTGAATTTATCCATTGGCGAATATCCCCAATTTTCCGATGCTTGGTATTATAAGTCTTTAATTTATCGATTTTTAAAAGAAAAAGATTCGTCTGAAGTTTGTTTCAAAAAAGCTAAAGAATTCTTTCAAAAGGGATACACCATCAATGAAGACAATGTTTATTACGAATTATATCCGTATCAGATTATAAAGTATATGTATGAAAATTAATGATAATTATTTTATCTGAATTTTTGATCTTTTACTTCTACAAGCATCGCTACAGTATTTGACTTCGTCCCATACTTTCTCCCATTTTTTTCTCCAAGTAAAAGGTCGCAGACAAATAATGCAAATTTTCTCGGGTAGTTGTGATTTTTTCATTTTTTCTTGCGATTTCTTGTATGTTTTTTAATAATTTCTTTTGAAAAAGTCTTTGTATCCTCATTTTTTCTTAGGCTCCAAAGAGTATTGACGATGGTTTTGTTATAATTTTCAATATCGATAATAGGTTTAGGATAATTTTGTCCAATAACACATGAATAGCCTAATTGCTCCATTTCAGTCATTTTCCAAGGTGAATGAATCCACTCTTTAGGTACTTGACAGAGTTCGGGAATCCATTTTTTGATGAATAATCCATCGGGGTCGTGTTCTATCGAATTTTTGATGGGATTGTACATACGAATGGTGTTGATGCCCGTAGTTCCTGCTTGCATTTGGAACTGAGGATAATGAATACCCGGTTCATAATCCAAAAACATTTGAGCAAGATGGTACACACCCCATTTCCAATTTTGCCCTAAAATATGAACAAAAAAAGACACTAATAAGGCTCGCATTCGAAAATTAATCCATCCTGTAGCATGAAGACATCTCATATTGGCGTCCACGATTGGAATGCCAGTTTTCCCTTCTTTCCACGCATTGATATAAGCTTCATTTTGAGTGTATTCAATAGATTCATACGCTTTGTTCAAACATTGAAATTCGTAGGATATATCCATCTCAAATTTTTGTATAAAATGACAATGCCAACGAAGTCTTTGTAGGAAATTTTCTATAGCAAACTTGTTCTTTTGATTATTTTTTTGAGAATAAACATATTGATACACTTGTCTAATAGAGAGATTTCCCCACGAAATATATGGCGAAAGTCTTGAACAATGCATTCGACTTTCATTGGGCTTTGAAATCGATTTGCTATAGAGTCTATGGCGCTCGTTTACAAAGGTTTTTAGGTATTTTCCTCCATATATACTTCCCCCTGGCTGCATATCCGAAGCGGATTTTTCTAATTCTTTTTTTAACGAATCAGGAATTAGAAAATCGTGCCCCCAATCCACTGATTTATTTGAAGAAAAATAATTTTGAATCAAAGGCGCATGCATAGTTTCATACCATTTTTTATCCCATTTTTCACGGTTTTTTAGTCTTCGAATGATACCATCTCGCTGACATTCTGTCCATTGAATCTCGTTTGATTTTAATTTTTTGTTAAGCTCAATATCTCGATTATATGTCCATTGAACCCCCGATTCTTGATAGGAAAAAATCTTTTGAATATCAAATTTTTGTATCAAATGATCAAAGATTTTTAGAACATTGCCATAAGCTATATGTAGTTTTTGACCTTTTTCATTTAATTGATTTTTCATCATTTCCAACGACTGAAATTGAAATCGTAGATGACGAATTGAAGTATCAGGAGCCGCTACCATTTCTGGTTCAAAAATAAAAAGAATGAGATAAGGCAATGCCTCTTGTTCCGCCAAAAAAAGAGGTTTATGATCTTGAATTCGCAGATCTCTTTTGTGCCATACCAAATTGATCTTTTTTTTTGACATCTATATCGAAGTTATTTCTCGGTCTACTTTGGCATACGAAAAACGGTCTATTTTTTTTACTTCACAATATGTATCTAGTCCTTGTGAAGCCACAATCTGGAGCGCATCAAATTGTATAAAACCATCAGGTGAAATTTTGGATTCATCTACAATCACTTGCTCAATACTCGCTATGATCAAATGCGTTTGATTCGATTGAATGATAATTTCTTCCTCTCGTTTCATCAAAACTTTGATTTGTGCTTCACGAACAAAAGGAATCGGCATATCTTCTATCCATTCCTCATGGAAGCCACACGCATTGAATTCATTGATATTCTCTGGGTAGCGCGCCGAAGTCTGATGCATGGATTTGATATGATTTTCATCCATATAATTCAACCCAAAATAGTTCATTTCATTGATATTGGTCAACGTGTGACGCTCTACAAAACTAGGTCTAAATAGAATACCAAACAGAGGAGGGTGCGCACCAATATGAATCAAGGAATTGAAAATGGCCAAATTTACTTTTTTTTGAGCACTCATACTACTAATCAAAACAGGTTGTTTGTAGCCCGCAAGCGAATTGACGAAATGCGTTCGATAGGGTTTTTCAAAATCTAAAATGGATTGCTTGGATATCATAAAATTAACTTTTTAAAAATGGAGTACATACTTTCCAATAGGCAAAAAAAGAAGGAAAATAGCCTTGAACGGTATTTACAATCCAATCTCTTTGCTCTTCAATGCCTTGGTAATGCGTGTTTAAAGGATGTTCTTTGAAATAAATGGGTTCTTTAGAGTTATGGATAGATTGAAATTCTTCAAAACTTCCAATAATTATTTGAATTTCATCAATCCATTGCGCATAGGTCAATAAAAATTGAATACATAAATCACTCACAGGATATTGTTCAAATATATTTGGTTCCAGGAGCAAAACTCTGTTGGCTTTGAGCTCTTTTTTCCATTGTGGATCGATATTGTAATAATTATAAATACAAGTAGGCAAAGAGTTGTTGAGCATTAAATCCTTTGACTTTGGGAGATGCGTTTTCAATTCTAATTTTATTGAATTTTTCCATTCATCAGGAATCCAAGTTTCAAAAGGATTTTGATGAAAACGATTCAGATAAGAATTGGAAACCGTTGATTTTGTAAAAAATGTAATATTCTCCTCGCTGGTCACATACATTTTTTGGCTATTAGCACCGCATACCCACTGCCAACTACACGCATTGCTAGCCCAGTCTCCATCCAAAAGATGATAATACATCCATTGTGCAGGCGTTTTCCAGTGATATTGCCCAATATTACAGATTAAGGAAGCTAAATACATTCTTACATGATTGTGAAGGTATCCAGTAGCCTCTAATTGGTCAATTTGTTCATTGAAAAAAGGAATACTCAGCGATTTTTCTTGTATAACGCTTGGTAAATCTTGAAAGGATTGCTTCGTTTGAGCTTGCTTAATTTCTGTATCAAGATTTCTTTCTTGCCAAACTCTTTGGAAATAATCTCGCCAACAAAGTTCCTTGACAAAGGATTCGATTTGTTTCAATTCAAATCCTCGTTTTATCATAATTTCATAAACGATTTTTGTAGAAATAATCCCTCTGGAAATAAAGGGCGAAAGATAAGTAACCGCGCCATCCGTAAAATTGCGGGTTTTGCCATATTCCACGGGATCCAACTTATGGATATATTCAATCAGCGATTCGTAGGATTCAAAATGCGGTACCATTTATATTCTAACTAATTTTTTTGCTCTTAAATCGTTTAATGTTAGGAGATTGTCGTGATATGTTTTTGCTTTCAATGCATTGAAAATAAATAATATATGGTCACTTTCCTTTATATCAATGACCTCTATTTTATCTAAAAACACATACGCCGCACAATCTTTCAAAACAGTATGATTTTCCCAAAGTGTGCATACTTGCTTTTTGTCCAAATACTTCTTTTTATTGTAATTCAAGCCGCTTTTCTTCCCAAGTGTATTTACTAATTGGATTTGATCTTTTGATAAAATTTGCAAAATGGCTTTTTGTGTATTTAGGCAATTTTCAAGCGTTTTTGTATTTCTATAAACCGCTATGGAATAGAGTTTCGGGTCCATACTCATAGGCGTTACATAGGTGCAGATATTCATATTTACTTCTTGTTCAGTATCATAGCTCGCTAAGCTATAAATGGTCACATCCGAAAGATTCCAAGGTTTTTTCAAAATAATCTAATTAGTGTTATGCAATTTTTCTAAAAAATGTTCTGCTTGTTCAAACAAATAGGACTTTCGTTCGGGATTCATTTTGTCTAAAATGCTGATTATCATTTTAAAACGAATGTTTTTGCTCAAGAAATCTCGGTGCTTTGCCACAAAACGCCAATACAAGCCATCCCAAATATCGCACCAAGCGCCTTTTTTGTAGTCGCTCATTTTTAGGATATAATTACTGCCCGAAATATAGGGTTTGGTGCACATATAGCCTCCGTCCGCAAATTGGCTCATGCCATAAACATTAGGAACCATAACCCAATCATAAGCATCGATATAAAATTCCATAAACCATTGATAAACCGCATTGGGATGAATTTCGCACAACAGCATAAAATTGCCCAAAATCATCAAGCGCTCTATATGATGATTATAGCCCGATTTAATCAATTTATGAATGGCATCGTCTACAGGTTCGATTGAAGTAGTACCGTTATAAAATCCATCAGGCATTGGATTTTGATGATTCCAAAAATTAGAATTTCGCTGAAACGTTCCTTTTTCAATATAAATGCCATGAATAAATTCGCGCCAGCCTATAATTTGTCTTATAAAGCCTTCCAAACTATTAAGAGGGGTCTCATATTGAAGTCCAAAATTAACTGTTTCTCGAATGATTTCTTCTATAGAAAGCAAGCCTGCATTGATCAAAGGCGACAATAGCGAATGATGCAAAATGGCCTCGTCTTTGACTATGGCATCTTCATATTCTCCAAAATCATAAAAGCGATGATTTAAAAAATCTTGTAAATACGCTTGGGATTCTTCATGCGTTGTAGGATAGCGTTTTGTATCCGTAAGCTCGCCCAAATGAATTGAAAAATTGATGTTTACATAGTTTTCAGCTTCAATATCCCATTCATTTTTAGTTAGAGAAATAATTGAGGGTGGCGTTTTATCCTTTGGATATTTTTTTCGATTTTCGGCATCAAAGCTCCATTTTCCTTGGATGGGTTTGCCATCTGGAGTCAGAAGAATATTCCATTTTTTTCGTTGAAGGATATAAAAATCATGATGAAAAACCGATTTTTTCCCTCCGAAATACGATTGAATGTCCTTGAGATTATTTTTGAAGCTAGGATTGTCTATATAATGAATCGAGATCGTTTGCTCTTTTGCTAGTTTATTCAGCTTTTTCTCCAGCCAATTGTCTGAAGGATAATAGGTTGTGATGGATTTGACATCTAAAGATTTTACAAAATCATAGGATTGAGCGTCTTTTAGCTCGATATATTTAACATCCATTTTCTTGGACGTCAAATAATATTCATAAAACTTCATACTCGCTCTATGAAAAGCAATTTTTTGTTTGTGGAAAGGGTATAAATTGAAAAATAGTGGTTCTTCAATAATCAATACCTCTTTACCCAATATTTCTTCAGGTAAAGCCTTAAATAATTGATTAGGAAAGATTAAAAATATATCCATCAAAACTAATTACAATTATAAAAATGAATTAGTTTCAATGTTTATAATTCGTAAACTATATTAATATATTTTGATACTATCTCAAAAAGTTTGTATAGTGAGATTATATACCGCAACAAAAAAGCCCCGAGATCACTCGAGGCTTTCTATCTGATTAAAAATTGAAGAGCGATTATGCGCTCAATTTTGCTTTTAAGTTAGCATCAATCGCATCCAAAAATTCTTCGGTATACAAATAGTGTTCGCCGTGGCTTACTTTATTTCCGTGAATACAAACTGCCAAATCTTTAGTCATTTTGCCAGATTCTACCGTTTCTACACATACTTGCTCCAAAGCTTCACTAAAACGAATCAACTCCGCATTGCCATCCAATTGTCCTCTAAAAGCCAATCCTCTAGTCCAAGCAAAAATAGACGCAATAGGGTTGGTAGACGTTCTGTTACCTTTTTGGTGTTCACGGTAGTGACGAGTTACGGTTCCGTGTGCTGCTTCTGCTTCCATTACTTTGCCATCTGGAGTGATCAACGTAGACGTCATCAATCCCAATGAACCAAATCCTTGAGCTACGGTGTCGCTTTGTACGTCGCCATCGTAGTTTTTACAAGCCCATACAAAGTTTCCGTTCCATTTCAATGCACTAGCTACCATATCATCAATCAAACGGTGCTCGTAAGTGATTCCTGCATCCGCATATTTCGCTTTGAATTCATTTTGGTACACTTCCTCAAAAATATCTTTGAAACGACCGTCATATTTCTTCAAAATCGTGTTTTTTGTAGAAAGATACAAAGGCCATTTTTTGTTCAACGCTTGATTAAAACAAGCTCTCGCAAATCCATAGATACTCTCATCGGTATTGTACATCGCCATTGCTACACCATCGCCTTTGAAGTTAAATACCTCAAATTCTTGAGTGTTTCCGTCCTCTCCTTCAAATTTTACTGTCAATTTACCTTTTCCTTTGGTTACAAAATCCGTAGCTCTATATTGATCTCCAAATGCGTGACGACCTACACAAATAGGCGCCGTCCAGTTTGGAACCAAACGAGGAACATTGTTGCAAACGATAGGCTCACGGAAAACCGTTCCGTCCAAGATATTACGAATCGTCCCGTTCGGGCTTTTCCACATTTGTTTGAGTTTGAACTCTTCTACACGCTGCTCATCGGGCGTAATAGTTGCACATTTGATACCTACACCACATTCTTTGATGGCATTGGCTGCATCTATCGTCACTTGGTCGTTCGTAGCATCTCTATGCTCCATCCCAAGGTCATAATATTTGATTTCTACATCCAAATAAGGAAGAATCAATTTCTCTTTGATAAACTTCCAAATAATACGGGTCATTTCATCGCCGTCTAGCTCCACCACTGGGTTTGCTACTTTAATTTTACTCATTTTATATACGTTTTTATTTTTATAAAAAATTCAGAACCGCAAATATAGATAATTATTTGAAATCCAACGCTAAGAAATCAGCAAAAATGCTATACATAGAATTTTTAGAAATTTTGGAGCTTTTTCCAGCTATACGCTACTATCTCTTCCACTTCGTTCCAGAGGATATCCGCTTCTATCTGGGCTATCCCGAGAGGAAGAGCCTGTCCCGAGACGTAGGATTCGGGAATTCGGGAAAGCAAAAACCACAAGCACATTTCAACACTAAAATCTTTTATCTAATATCTATAGTCAATTAACTATTCCACAAAGAAACGCAAAAAAGCAACAAAGTTTCACAAAGCTGTCTTCTTAATAATCAACTGTCCCTAAATTGACCTAGGTACTTCCGTCATTCTCAAAAATTTTTCACAATCGATATTCCGTTTTCAAAGCTGAAAATAATTGAAAAATTTATTGGGAATCTCATTCAATTCTATAACTATTCAGCTAACCACAAAGAAACACAAAGAAGCCACAAAGTTTCGCAAAGAATTTGATTTTAAATCGATAACAAAAACTTAAGTTTTTACAAATTTTAACTTATTTTTTAACATAACTAATTGCTTTTCATAATGTTTTGATTATATGTTATTTAAAAACAAAGTGAAAATTATTTTCTAAAATTATTATATTTACCGTAAATTCGCACTTTATTAATTTTGCTTTAATTTGACCTGACCTAACAACTTAAAAAAGAAAAAATATGTACATAGATTATTCAACTTGGGAAACATTTGACTACACATTAAGCTCATTACAGTTAGATGTGAATAATCCTAGAATTAATTACACAGGTAAGAGTTTAAATCAAACTCAAATAATGGAATATTTAATAGAAAATGAAAAAGTCTATGAGCTAGCTAAAAAAATTTCGGAAGAAGGATATTTTATTGGTGAGAATCCAATCATTTGCATAGAAAACAATAAGAAAGTTGTATTGGAAGGAAACAGAAGAGTTTCTGCGTTAAAACTATTACAAGACCCAAAAAAATATTTATCTACGGCAAAAACAAATGTATTATTAAAAAATATAGTCTCAAATAACTTTGATGTTGACAAAAAATTAAAATGTCATATTGCACCAAATAGAATATTAGCAAATCCAATAATATATAGCAGACATAGAGGAGAAGCTTTAAAACGATGGGAAACAGGTAATCAATATGCTTTTGTTGCACAAATGTATCTTAAAGATGGTCTTTCAATTGAAGATATTAGTGAATTACTTTATGAAACTTCAAGTAAAATTAAGGATTATTTAAAGGCATATAATTTATTTCTTGAAGCTCAACAATTCTATTTAGAAGATACTGGAGAGTTTATAGATATTTCTAAATTCGATATAACAAACCTTGAGAGATTTTACAAATTTGAAGATGCAAAAAAGTTTCTAGGGATAGATTTCAATAATACAGATGGTGGATTGCTCATACTTATTGAAAAATCAGAATTTAAGAAGCGACTTAATTATATGTTTAACGAAATTTTGAATTCAAATGGATTTTCTAGAGAATTTAATAATGAGGATGACAAAATTGCTTATGTAAAGAAGTTAGAAAAAATACCTCTTTTTAATTTAAACGCTGAGAAAAATTCTGAAATTTTAGAGGCAAAAAGTACAAATGAACGACAAAATTTAGAGGATGCTAAAAATAAAGTTACGCCACGAAAAAAGCCAAGAAAACAAGTTCAAATAAATAATGTAATTATCCCACGAGATTACTATATTTCTTTTGATAGTGAAAAATTAGATTTACTATTTGAAGAGTTGAAGCACTTACCGATAGAACGTTATTATTCTTTTGCAATATTAATTAGGACCTATTTAGAACAGGTCCTTTACTATTATATTGACAAGAAAGGGCTTAATGAAAATATGAACGAAAAGATTATTCAAAAAAGAAAAACTGATAGTCTCGCAAAAATAAAAAAATTAATAGCTTTTATTAAAGGAACTTACAAAGTAAACGAAGAAATTTCAGAAGCAGATTTTATGCGAATTTTACGTTTTGAAGGAGATAAAGATTATTCTCATTCAAGTTTAAAAATAATGCTTGACTACATAAAAAATAATGAATTGAAAGAAATTATCAGCGAATCTACTAAATTAAAAAGTATAACTGAATATATAGACAATGTAAAAAATGGATTAGATTTGGCAGTTCATAATATTGATTATACTATTGACGTGAACGTAAATCGTAGAGCTTGGAATACATTAGAACCATTATTTAACGCATTGTCAGAAAATATAAATAAATCATAATGTTTTACTCACCACTAAGATACCCAGGAGGTAAAAACAAACTCTCTTCATTTATAGCTAAAATATGTTTAGATAATGGCATAAATGGACATTATGTTGAACCATATTCAGGTGGTGCTTCTGTTGCAATGTTTCTTTTATTGGAAAACATAGTATCTAAAATAACTATCAACGATAAAGATAAATCAATTTACGCTTTTTGGCATTCAGTTCTCAACAATACTAATAAACTTTGCAAGCTTATAGAAAATGTTGATTTGACAATTGATGAATGGAAAAAACAAAAAGCAATTCAAACAAATAAGAAAAAAGCCAACCTATTAGAGCTTGGTTTTTCTACTTTCTATTTAAATCGAACAAATCGATCAGGCATAATTAATGCAGGAGTGATGGGAGGTATTTCACAGAATGGAAATTATTTAATGGATTGCCGTTTTAATAAACTAGAATTAATAGAAAGAATAAAAGCAATAGCAAAGAGAAAAAAAGATATAAGATTATTAAATTTAGATGCTATTGATTTAATTGATAAAATAGAAAATGAAAATATTGATAATAATATCGTTTTCTATTTCGACCCACCTTATTATCTGAAAGCAAGTACACTTTATATGAACCATTATGCAGAAGATAATCATAGAATTGTAAGTGATAAAATAAAGGGAATTAAAAATATTAAATGGATAGTTTCTTATGATAATGTTCCTCAAATTCAAGAACTATATGCAGACTGCGAGAAAAAAGAATATTCGTTTAAGCATACTGCTTATAATTCAAGAGTTGGGCAAGAGATATTATTCTTTAGTTCACAAATTAAACAACCGATAATTGACAATTGGAATCCTCTGAATTTCAAATTAATAAAAGGTAAAATAACATACAATAATAAACTTACTACTGGTTAATTGAGGATTGCCAAAAGTTGGGCTTTCGTACTAATTTGAACATTTGTGCTTCTAATCCCCACAATCGCATAGCCATAAACCATAAATAGTACTTTTTGACATTTATATTATTTACCCCTATTAACCCATTTCAATCATTAAACTAAGTACATAAAAAAAGGATAGATAACACAAAGTACTATCTATCCTCTCGCTAATCAAATTAAATTTTAATCTTTACGTTGTGGGTGGGGTATTCGTTCCGCCGGTATTAGGAAAGAATTGTTTTAGATATGCCTGTTTTTCGGTGTAGCCAGTGGCGTTTGTTGCTGCTTTGTACTTGGTGTAATCGTAGTCGGTGAGTGCGTTTTGGTAGTTGTCGTAGTCGTGTACAATTTTAAAATCGGTAAGCATACGGAGCAAGTTACTTATTCGGTCGGCTCTCGTGTCGGCAAATTTTCTATCGTCATAGTCTTTTTCAAACTCTGTCCAATCCACATCGGGACTTTTCAAAGTAGGTTGGGTTTTGGCAAAGTCTTGTACACCGTTGATAAAAAGTTTGTTCCGTTCATTGACACTTCCATATTTGGAGCGTTCTTCTTCGGATAGATTGGTTGTGATACTTTGTACAATGTTTAGTAGAGTGTCTAGTGCAGTGTCAAAGTCGGTGATTTGTGTAGCGGTAATATGCTTGTTACCAAAATTGTTAAATGGCATAAAAGTTTTTTTTATTTTCAATACAATATCGTATTTGAATATATAACGGAAAAGCAAATATAAATATTGGATTAAAAAACCTAAAATTTTACCCCTTCGGGGGTAAAATTTTAGGGTAAATCGTGGTCGTTTTAGGATAAATCGAGGTCGTTTTAGGTCTTGTAGGGTAAAATTTTAGGTATATTCGATAAAGTTTTACGTCAATTGGGGTAAAATTTTAGGTATAGTCATTAAACGTTTAGGTCTTAGACCTAAAATTTTAGGTTTTTGTGTGTAAATAGGTAGGCTAAACATACCAATGCTTAATACAACTTTCCTAAACATCCCTTCTCAAGAAAATAAAGAATCTATTGTAATATCTGATAAAAACTTAACTTTTAAATTAGTGGTTTAAATTTAGCTCTTTATATTTTATAATTTAAATATAAACTAAAATTTTCTTCCAACGGTTACACCTAATCGAGGATAATTATTTGAAACTTCTCTTTTTGCATCTGTAGAGATAACCCTTCCCAATCCACATAAAACTTCAAAAGTAGTTTTATGCTTCAATGTATATTTATATCCAACTCCCATTGAAACTGCTTTTTGAAGGTAATTTGCAATATGTGAACTTGTTTGTATAAGCTCTAACGGTGTATATTCATATAATGAAAAACTCCCTTCAAAAAAGAGACCATTAACTCTCTTCCTTTCTCCAAAATATAATCTTGTAAAAGGTGTAAAACTATACCCTAGTGCTAAATCATTACTAGGCAGGCCTTGTGAAATTGATAATCCAACTGAATTATGCCTGCTGATAGCTCGTTCAAATGTAAATTCAGGATTTGCAAGAATTAAATACAAAACATTAAATTTTAACTCATTCTTTGGAATCATTAATGTATCCTTTCCATTTTGTGATTTAACAAAAATACTATTAAAGCATAAAAAAAATATCACTATTAATTTCATAAATAATTTTTTAATATTAAAAATATCCTAGTGGTAATACCACTAGGATTAATAATAATTACTTTACTCGTTTTAAAACACAACTTGAAAAAGTTCTATAAACGGGGCTTGTACTAATAGGATAATCTTTTTTTACGGTTACTATCAAATGCATAGTTTCCATATCGGGACTCATCACAAAATTATACCTCATATAAGGATAAGTAGTTGTAATACCATTTTCAGTTACTTTTTTACCTCTAAGTTCCCATTTGACGGTATCACCAAACTGAACAAAGCCTGTAGAGGGGTATTTGAAATAGTTACTTTTATATCCCATTATACGGACATCTTTTCCAGTTTTTGAATCATAATATGTAATTGAATCTAAATATTGGTCAAATTCCTTGATATAAGCCGTAATGCCACGCTGTGCAGGTCTACTTTCCTCAAAATCCACCATCAGAAACATAGGAAATACAAAAGGGGTATCAATAGTAGCTCTATCACAAGCATAGACTTTTTGATACTTCCCAT
>JBIPPG010000234.1:0-4451 GCA_044368545.1 Chitinophagales bacterium
TTTTTTACCGATATACTATAGGTGTCTTTTCCCAAATTATTAAATACCGTAGTATTCAGATATTGTCCTCCCTTTTCTATGCTATATTGCCAAAGCATCGAATCCAAAGGATTTTTTATAAATTCTATAAATCCATTTTTCAATTCAGGACAAGTTGGGCTTTTGGTCTTAATTTTAGAGAAATCATACCCCATTGGCTTTGCCACTTGAAATTGTTTCGTTTGTTCACAACCTTTTGAATCAATAACTTTTACAACATTCAATGAACCCGATGAGACCTTGTTCAAAATGGATTGGTTCAATAACGCATTTTGATTCCAAATATAAGTAAATGGGGCATTTCCACCAAAAACATTTGAAGCCAAAACGCCATCATTTGAATACGAACAAATAGGCTTTACCAATTCGGCTATTTCTACCCTAAAAACTTCAGCGTCAGGAACTAATAGGGTGTCAATATATCCACATCGTTTACTATCAATAAAGCTAAATATATAAGAGCCGCTTTTGATATTTTGAATATCTTTTGTGGTTTGTGGTGGCGAAACATTCCAACTATAATTTGAATAAGGAGGTGATCCTCCTGAAATTTTTACATATAATTTGGCATCGGTATATCCAAAACAAGTGGGTTTTATAGCACTATCTTTCACTTGAAATGCACTCGGCGATACAACCTGAAAAACTGAATCCCATTGACAACCATTTTTATCTTCTATAGAAATCGTATAGGCTCCTCTTTGTAAATTTGTAATTATATTTTTCTTCGCAAAAAAAGAAAATTGTGACTGGTTCAAATTTACTTTATAAGGTATTTCTCCATTAGAAAATTCAAGTAATGCCATTCCATTTTTACTATCAAAACAAGTAAGGGAATCGGGTTTGAGTTTAGATACATTTAATTGATAAGCACCCGAAAATGCTACTGTCGTATCCACTTTACAACCATAAGCATCGCGCAATGAGATTAAAATAGAATCTTTTGAAGGAATGGCATTAAATGTAGCTGAATTTGAATAAGGATTTGAATCCAATTTATATTCATAAAAACCATATCCTCCAACAGTTTCACCTATAGCGATAGATCCATTATTTGAATTTGTGCAAGAGGGTTTATTAATCTGATACTTTGTTTTGATAGGCGGTGGACTTGATATAGTAATTGATTTAGTAGCGGAAAAACAGTTGTTAAAATCTCTTACTTTTACCAAATACGATTGATTGGACAATTCATCTTTTAGGCTATGAATAGAAGGTATATCGTCTATATAATACAAATAAAACCCAACACCTCCTTTTGGATTGATGGCTATTTTCCCTTTAGATTCCCCAAAACATAAATTATCAAATTTTATATAGTCAAATGTCACCGAATCGGGCTCAGAAATAGTAATTTGAAAAGGCTGGGTACACGTGTTATTTAGGGAATTGATATAACTAAAAGCACCTGAGTAATTTCCAGCTTTTATAGAATTTAGAAAACTATCCGTTGAGGTACTATGATTCCAAGTATATTGAAAAGGTTTTACGGCTGTATTCAATTTAAAATGTCCTTTTGCACTAGCGTCGCCTTTGCATAAAATGGGCAAATCTTGCACCCAAGTATATTGCACGCCATTTGGTTCTGAAATTGAGAATTTTTCTTCTTTTGAGCATCCATCTTTATCCAAAATTTGCAATATATAGTTTCCTTTTTTGAGATTTCCAATAGAATCGGTATAATGATTCAAAGACATCCAATGATACTGAAAAGGGCCATTTCCTTTGGTAATGATGACTTTAGCAGTACCATTTTCATATCCAAAACAAGTAGCATTTGACTTTTTGATAGAATCTTCTATCAAATCGCCTTGATTCAAAAATATCGAATCTTTAAGAGGACAATATGGATTTGAAACAACATATTGGGCGTAGATAAAGGTGTCGATAGGATTGTTAAATTTCATATTCAAGCTAGTATCGAGCTTGAGTATCGATTGTTTTTTGTAGTTAAAAACGATATTTTTATTGCTTAAAAGCGGTATTTGTACTTCCGTATTGGTACCACAATTCAAAAAAGTATCTTTCTCAAAAATTTTATACTGAAACCAATTCATTGTGTATGAAAATAGCTTTGATTTAGAGATATTGGATTCACAAACCGAAACTTCTATCTGAAAATCAATATCTTTATCCTCAATCGAGGGCTTAAAATAAATCTGATATTGAATAGTATCCAGTATACCCGAACCCGATTGAAACGTTTTGGATTCAGAAAGTATATTATTGTCAAAATCTAAAAGTTTGATAGACTCATTAGCTCTATTTTTGGGGATTAAATACGAAAAAGTAACTTGTGGCGATTGAAAATCATTACAATAGATAATTTTATTGCTATCAATATGCATTGCTGATTGATTTGAAGAAACCGAATGTAAAGAAATACCTGACGAAAGACTAGAAATCGAATAAAATTTATCGACATTTCGTTTTGAAATCAATACAAAAGTATCTAATTTATTAATTCTAGATATTTTTTTAAATTCATACACGATGTAATTAATCCAAGCATTCTGAGAAATTGACGGTGTAAATGAAAAGAAATTTTTTCCACGAACTATTTGACTTTCTGTAATATACAATGGCCTTTGATTGTTCAGCGTAGGGTTTAATGTTGCAACTTGTTCATTTAAATTCGTACTTCCTTCGGAAACAAAAGGCGCAGAAATATCAATAAAAACAGAATCCGCTTCGGAATCAGAAATTCGATACGACTGTATGTATTTTTCGCTCAAATTTGGGTTTGAATTAGACAAAAAGTTGATTTGAGCACTACTGTTATTAAAGTCAGTATTGATAGTTGCACACAAATACAAAGGGGTTTCAAGGTTCGTTATGGTATTGCTATAAGCTCTATTTTGTCCCGAATACTGCACACGAGTCAATCCACAATTTTTTCCTATTAAAATATTGGTTTTGTAATAATTCCCCTCTATATTTATATTTTGATTTCCTTCACAAGTTCCTTGAAAACAAGTAGTAGAAATAATTTCTTTTTTAAACAAATCCAATGGAATAGAAATGGTCTGTCCCATACAATTTTTCACTTCTACAAACTGAGTAATAGGTAGGGCATAATCTTTACAAGAGCGATTGAGAATCAATTGAATTTCATAAATTCCATTAAAAGAGTCTACAATTTTATATTGGATTTCTCCACCAAACAAATGATTGGAATTTGCAGGCGTCAAAATCATTAATGAACTAAAGAAAATCAATAACTTTTTGAAAATCATATCTTTTTTAATACAAAAAATCTGTTAATTTAGATTATTATTTTACAAAAATAACGATAAATTGATAATTTTTACATTAAAAATTGAACAATAGTACTTCAAGTAATATTAATTTGTTTATTTTTGCACTTAAAATTAACCCAAAAATTATAATAATGTCAACACAAACTCAAAGTATGAACTATAAAGTTAAAGACATCACCCTTGCAGATTGGGGTAGAAAAGAAATTAAATTGGCGGAAGCCGAAATGCCAGGATTGATAGCATTGAGAAAAGAATATGGCGCTAGCAAGCCTTTGGCGGGTGCTAGAATTGCGGGTTGTCTTCACATGACTATCCAAACAGCTGTATTAATTGAAACCTTAGTTGAATTAGGTGCCGATGTTACATGGTCTAGCTGTAATATTTTCTCTACACAAGATCACGCAGCAGCAGCTATTGCCGCCGCAGGTATTCCCGTTTTTGCTTGGAAAGGTATGAATGAGCAAGAATTTGACTGGTGTATTGAACAAACATTACATACATTCAAAGGTGGAAAATCATTGAATATGATTTTGGATGACGGAGGCGATTTGACCAATATGGTTTTAGATCGTTTTCCAGAATTGGCAAAAGACATCAAAGGTATTTCTGAAGAAACTACTACAGGTGTTTTGAGACTTCATGAAAGACAACAAAAAGGTACATTGCCTATTCCAGCTATCAATATCAACGATAGTGTTACAAAATCAAAATTTGATAACAAATATGGATGTAACGAATCTCTTGTAGATGCCATTCGTAGAGCTACAGACCTTATGCTTGCTGGAAAAACAGCCGTAGTTTGTGGATATGGAGACGTAGGAAAAGGTTCTGCAGCTAGTTTGAAATCAGCAGGTGTTAGAGTTACCGTTACCGAAATTGACCCTATTTGTGCATTACAAGCAGCTATGGAAGGTTTTGCAGTAAAAAAATTAGAAAATTGTATTGGTGATGCGGATATTGTAGTAACGGCTACAGGAAACAAAGATATCGTTCGTGGCGAGCATTTCTTGAAATTGAAAGACAAAGCGATTGTTTGTAACATTGGACACTTTGACAATGAAATTGATATGGCGTGGTTGAACAAAAACTATGGCAATCAAAAAATGGAAATCAAACCACAAGTAGATATGTATAATGTGAATGGAAAAGACG
>JBIPPG010000235.1:0-4449 GCA_044368545.1 Chitinophagales bacterium
CGCGAACATACATACGCAAAGAAAATATCAGAAATAGAAAACGGAGGCATTTTTATACTAAAATTAGATACGGGATATGATAGTGTTATTAGAAAAATAGTAATAGAATTATGAGAGTTTATAATTTATGGATAGTTTTATTTTTTCTAAACACTACATCATTTGCTCAATCAATCGATATAAAGAAACATATTGCTTTTTTATCTAGCGATTCAATGAATGGAAGATTAATAGGGAGTAAAGAAGAGTTGATTTGCGCCTATTATATAGCCGATATTTTTAATTCTTATAATCTAAAGCCTTTGTCAAAAAATGGTTTTGTGCAGCCTTTTATGACAAAATATAATTATAATCCACACCATTCCGATAGTTTTATAGAATTGCAAGGGCATAATGTAGTGGCTTTTTTGGATAATAATGCGTCTAAGACCATTGTGATTGGAGCACATTACGATCATATAGGGAAAAATGAATTTAACCTTTCAATGATTTCGTCTGATAAGTCAAAAACTCAAGTTCATAATGGTGCCGATGATAATGCATCGGGAGTAGCAGCCGTATTAGATTTAGCTAGAAGATTATCATCTAATAAATTGATTGAAAAATCAAATTTTGTATTTGTTTGCTTTTCTGGAGAAGAAATTGGACTCAATGGTTCAAAGGAATTTTTGACCAAAAATAAATCTATTATGAAATTTGACGCTATGATAAATATGGATATGATAGGTAGAATGGATAGTTTTCATAATTTATATATTGGAGGCGTGGGTACTTCCAAAAACTTTAGAGAAACAATAGATAAATTAAAACCTTTAGATTTTAAATTAAATATAGATAGCTCAGGGATAGGGCCTTCAGACCATACCTCATTTTACGTAGATAGTATTTCTGTATTGTCTTTTTTTACAGGTACTCATGAAGATTATCATAAACCTAGCGACGATTTAGAAAAAATCAATTTCCTCGATTTAGAAAAAATTATACAATATATTGAAGAAATAGCTATAGAATTATCAAATCGTTCAAGCATTGAATTCATAGCAAATGGCAAGAAAAATCAGACAAAATCTTCTTTCAAAATTACTCTTGGAATTATGCCTAATTATTCAAATTTTGAAAAAGGCTTATTAATAGATGATGTTTTTGAAGGCAGACCTGCTTTTAATTCAGGATTAAAAAGAGGCGATATTATAATTAAAATTGGAAATGATAACGTAGACAATATTTATGATTATATGAAATGTTTATCAAAATTGATAAAAGGAAGTAGCATTAATATTACCATTATAAGAGCAAATAAACAAGAAGTAAGAGAATTACTTATTCCAAAATAAAAGCATTAATATTTATATAGATTTTATCTATAGATACTATAGAAATAATATATGAAATCTAAATAAAAATTCATTTACTTTTGTGACATATCAACTAAATATTATACAATATGAGACATTTAATTTTATCCTCAGCTTTGCTATTTTCTACAATAGGAATAGCACAAGAAAAAAAAGCCGAATGCCCAATGGGACATGGTAAAACTACCAAAACAGAAACTACAGAAAAAAGAGAAACCGCTATGAAAGGACCTTCTAACAAAGATTGGTGGCCTAATAAATTGAATTTAGAGGTTTTGAAACAACATTCTGAAAAGTCCAATCCGATGGGGCAAAATTTTGATTATATCAAAGAATTCCAATCTTTGGATTATTTTGCATTGAAAAAAGATATTCAGCAAGTTTTGACTCAATCTCAAGATTGGTGGCCTGCTGATTTTGGCAATTACGGCCCATTATTTATTCGTATGGCTTGGCACAGTGCGGGTACATATCGTTCGGGCGATGGGCGTGGTGGTTCTAGAGCAGGACAGCAACGTTTTGCACCACTCAATAGCTGGCCCGATAATATTAATTTGGACAAAGCCAGAAGACTATTGTGGCCTATAAAACAAAAGTATGGCTCAAAAATTTCATGGGCCGATTTGATGATTTTGACAGGAAATGTAGCTTTAGAATCTATGGGTTTTCCAACGTATGGATTTGCTGGAGGAAGAACCGATGTATGGGAGCCAGAAAATGATGTGTATTGGGGTTCTGAAAAAAAATGGCTAGATAACGCAAGAAGTGAAAATGGAAAATTGGAAAACCCATTGGCCGCTACACAAATGGGATTAATTTATGTGAATCCCGAAGGCCCAGCTGGCAACCCAGATCCATTAGCCGCTGCAAAAGAGATTCGAGAAACTTTTAAAAGAATGGGGATGAACGATGAAGAAACTACAGCATTAAATGCAGGAGGACATACTTTTGGAAAAACACACGGTAAAGGTTCTGCTTCTCATGTGAAAGAAGATCCCGAATCTGCGGGTATAGAAGAACAAGGCTTGGGATGGAAAAGCAACTATAAATCAGGAAAAGGAACTGATGCTATTTCCTCTGGTTTAGAAGTAACATGGACCGCAAAACCTGCACAATGGAATTATGGATTCTTCAAAATTTTATTTGATAATGAATGGGAATTAACTAAAAGTCCAGCAGGTGCTCATCAGTGGGTAGCTAAAAATGGAAAAGAAATCATCCCCGATGCCTTTGATCCTAATAAAAAACAATTACCAACAATGCTAACTACCGATTTGTCTTTTAGATTTGATCCTCAATATGCAAAAATTGCAAAAAGATTTTATGACAACCCAAAAGAATTTGAAGTAGCATTTGCAAAAGCTTGGTTCAAATTGACGCATCGCGATATGGGGCCAAAAACCTCATATATAGGCCCAGAGGCTCCAAAAGAAGATTTGATTTGGCAAGACCCTATTCCTGCATTGAATCATAAATTGGTAGATGCTAATGATATCAAAAATCTAAAAAATCAACTTATAAATTCAGGATTGACTTTAAGTGAAATGGTTTCTACGGCTTGGGCTTCGGCTTCTACTTATAGAAATTCCGACAGAAGAGGTGGTGCTAATGGCGCTCGTATTTGTCTACAGCCTCAGCGTAATTGGGAGTCAAACAATCCAAAAGTTTTGGATAAAGTATTAAAAGCTTATGAAAAAATTCAAAAAGAATTTAACGATAAGAATAAAGATAAGAAAATCTCAATGGCCGATTTAATCGTTTTAGCGGGAAATACGGCAGTAGAAAAAGCCGCTATGAATGCTGGAAATACGATAGAAGTGCCTTTTGTAGCAGGTAGAATGGATGCGCTCCAAACCCAAACCGATGTAGAATCTTTCAATTTGTTAGAGCCTATGGCAGATGGATTTAGAAATTATCTAAAAACAAAATATACCTTAACTACCGAACAATTATTGGTGGACAAAGCACAATTATTGACATTAACAGCTCCCGAAATGACTGTTTTAGTTGGTGGAATGCGTGCGTTAAATGCCAATTATGACCAATCCAATAAAGGAATATTCAGCGACAAAAAAGAACAATTGACACAAGACTTTTTTGTAAATTTATTGTCTATGGATACCGAATGGAAAGCGAAAGATGCAGATCAAGAGGTATTTATAGGGAAAGACCGCAAAACAGGAAAAGACAAATGGACTGCTACTCGTGCGGATCTTATTTTTGGTTCAAATTCTGAGCTAAGAGCCTTGGCAGAAGTATATGCTAGTAATGACGCAAAAGAAAAATTTGTAAAAGATTTTGTAGCCGCTTGGACAAAAGTTATGAATCTCGATAGATTTGATTTGAAATAATAAGACCATCTCATTTTTTAAATTTGTTTAAAGTTAGAGAGAAACTTCGGTTTCTCTCTTTTTTATGTTTTAAACACACAAAAAAAAAGACACCCCATAAAGAGTGTCTTTGATAGATAAAAATGAATGGTAATTCTACATACTTGAAATTGCGGTTTTGATACTATTGAGATCCGAAGAGGAAGGATTCATAGTAGTTGTAAAATTAGAGGTAATCGTAGCCGTTTTAATTTCATAATAATATTGTGTACCTTTTTTGGCTACCAATACTATCTTTACACTCATCCCAATAGGCATGGCGTAGCCTCCGTCTAAGATGAAACTATTGGTTGTTTTATCAAATTTATAAATTTTAGCTACCGAATTGATTGCTGGAAAATATAAAAAAACAGCCGTGTTTGAATCTACAAAAGTTGCTGGTACCGTTATTTTTACATCACTTTTAGGGTTTTGGTCGTAGAATTTATCACAATTGATATAGTTGAAACTGTCAATTTGAAAATTGTAACTCAATCCAAATGAATCTTGAACATTATTTACCACATTGGTTGTATCCACATTCCAATTGACAGAAGTATCGCCTACTAGAGAGTCGTTTACCTTTACGGTGCCATAGAATACATTCATATCATCACTGCTTTTTCTAGGGATTTCTACTATAGGGCGCGAAGCTTTATTTACAAAAAGTTCTTCGCCATTTTGATATGCTTTTAGTAGAATTTGCCCTCCCGATTTCAAAAGAC
>JBIPPG010000023.1:0-14630 GCA_044368545.1 Chitinophagales bacterium
TTTTTATAAGTTTTGTGAAATTCGGAAACTGGAACATGATTCACAATACAAGTCTTTACAATCCATCGGTTTTGCGCATTATATTTATATATGTATTCCGAATGATAATAAGCCGTTTTTAATCCATTATTTTCATTTTTTATTGAGCCAATTCTAGTTTCGGAAATCAATAAATTCCATTCATTATATTTTGAAATAGTGTGCGAAGTCTTGTTTTGTGTGGGATTGTAGTTCATTTCTACAACTGTTTTTTCTTTATTAGAATCCAATTGATAAGAATAGTAGAAAATTTCTTCTATTTGATTTTTAGCATTGATGAATTCTTTTTTAATGAGTTGATTTTGATGGTCATACGTATATTTAAATTTCATTTTCATCGCTACATTTACTTCCAATTCTAATAAGTTTTTGTCATTGTATAAATATTCAAAAACCATAGGCGTTTGATTGGAAGAAGAATGAATGCTTTTTTTTGTCAATAATCCATTTGAATTGTAAATGTTTTTGGCTTCCGTTGATAAAAAGTTACCTTTTTTAGTTTCGGAAATGAGTTTATTTTGTACGTCGAAGAGTTCTTTAGTTTCAAAATCAATTTCACGAATCCATTCACTATTTACATTTTTATAATAAATGATTGTAGCTTCTTCTTGTGAATATAAAAAAGGGGTATAAAAAAGCAATAAAAGAATGATTTTCATAATTTTAGGTTTAATCTTTTAATAATTCTTCATTTAATTTTTCAATTAATCTATATACAGTAGTTCGAGTATATTTATATTTGGGCATTTGCATCCCATCTCCCACATCTACCATTTCTTTGTCATCAATCTGAGCTTTGAGATGCGGTTTTTGTTCAAGTAAATTTATTATTGTATAATATGAGGCCTCAAAAATCAAATTAGATGTAGGGGTGAATACAAAAGTGCCTAATGTATATTCTCCAATATCACTTCCCCATTGATTAAATCTTGTCTCAATATTTTTCCTAAAATAACTATTAGGATTTTGAGTTTTTCTTTTAATACTTTCACTTGCTTTTATTGCTGTATTTGTTGCAGCAAATCCAATTATCCCAAACAAAAAAAGATTTAACTTTCTAATTTCATCAACATCATTTTTTTTCTTTGTAAGTAAATTATCTATCAAAATATTCTTAGTTTGATAAGGAATATCTTTAACTACTTGGATGTAATAAGATTTTTTTTTCTTTGGATTATGGAAAAATAAATAGTAAAATGTATCATTATAACAAATATAAGGATACTTTAAAGTTTGTTGTTTTTCTATTGAAGAATCTATTTGAATATCAAAAAATGCATAGTTGTCTTCAAAAATTATAGTATCTAATGATTTTTGAATTTGAAAATCTATATTCAATGATTCTCTTTCATTTAATAAATTTTCATAATTACTATACAAGCCATTTTTATATTTTTTAGAATTTATTTTATTATATATTTTTTCATTAAATTCAAAGTCATTTTGAGATTGTAATACAACAAAGCTAAATGAAAAAAATAATATAAATAATAAGGTCCATTTTGTTTTCATAGTATTATGCCGTGTCTTAAAAATCAAACTTTATTCCTTGTGCCAATGGCAAATCTTTACCGTAATTAATGGTGTTGGTTTGTCTGCGCATGTATACTTTCCAAGCATCCGAACCACTTTCTCTTCCTCCGCCAGTTTCTTTTTCTCCACCAAATGCGCCTCCAATTTCGGCTCCCGAAGTTCCAATATTGACATTAGCAATTCCACAGTCGCTTCCACTTGCTGATAAAAATTGCTCAGCTTCTCGCATATTCATTGTCATTATGGCACTTGACAATCCTTGTTTTACACCATTTTGCATAGCTATAGCTTCATCCAAAGTGCTATACTTCATCAAATATAAAATAGGGGCAAATGTCTCTGCTTGAACGATTTTCATTTCATTGCTCGCTTCAAAAATACAAGGTTTTACATAACAATTGCTTCCTAAATTTTCAATAACTCCTCCTGCTACCAATTCTTTAGCACCTTCGTTTTTGGCTTGTTCTATCGCTTTCAAGTATGTGTCTACCGCCAAAGTATCAATCAATGGCCCCATGTGATTGTTTGAATCCAAAGGATTTCCAATCTTAATTTGCTGATAAGCACTTATCAGTAGCTCTTTAACTTTGTCGTACACACTTTCGTGAATAATTAATCGTCTTGTACTGGTACAACGTTGGCCTGCTGTTCCTACCGAACCAAAAACAATACCGGGAACGGACATTTTGAGGTCTGCACTTTCGGTAATGATAATAGCATTATTCCCACCTAATTCCAATAGACATCTTCCCAATCTTGCACCTACAGTTTGTCCCACGGCTTTTCCCATTCGAGTAGAACCTGTAGCCGAAATCAAAGGTACACGCTCGTCTTTTGTCATCAATTCTCCAATTACAAAATCGCCATTGATTAGGTTACTCACACCTTCTGGCACATCATTTTGATCAAATACTTCATTTACAATGAATTGACAAGCTAGTCCACATAATGGCGCTTTTTCGGATGGTTTCCAAATACATACATCGCCACAAACCCAAGCCAACATTGAATTCCAAGCCCAAACCGCAACTGGGAAGTTAAATGCCGAAATGACACCTACTATTCCTAGGGGATGATATTGTTCGTACATTCTATGATTGGGTCTTTCGCTATGCATCGTTAGTCCATACAACTGACGAGATAATCCTACTGCAAAATCACAAATATCTATGATTTCCTGTACTTCTCCCAACCCTTCTTGAAGCGATTTGCCCATTTCGTAGCTTACCAATTTGCCCAAATCCTCTTTATATTTTCTAAATCCTTCGCCTAACTGACGTACTATTTCACCTCTTTTGGGTGCAGGAACATTTCTCCAAGATTCAAAAGCACTTGCCGCTGTTTGAACAATTTGTTCATACTGAGCAGGTGACGCAGAGAATACACTCCCTATTTCACTGCCATCTACTGGCGAAAAAGAGGTGATTTTTGAGCCTTCGCCGTTTAAATAAATTTTACCTGAAGAAACACCACTGTTTTCTTTTTGTATATTAAATGTTTTTAAAAATTCCATGATTTTTTGTTGATTAATTCTAAGCGCAAATATAAGAAGAGTATCCTTTATTTGGAAGAAAATCTTTGTCGCACCACTTCGTAAAGCATAATGGCAGCGCTATTGGATACGTTCATACTATCAATTTTGCCAAGCATAGGAATTTTGATTAACGATGATGCTTTCTCAACCCAAAAATCGGTTATTCCACTGTGTTCGGTACCCATTAGTATAGCCGTAGGTTTTTGCATATCTATTCCATAATAATAGTTTTCGGTATGCAGGTAAGTTCCCAATATTTGTATTTGATTATCATTGCAAAATGCAAGAGCTTCTTCATTGGAACAAAACACAATTTGCTTTGAAAATACACATCCAAGACTATTTCGGATTACATTGCTATTGTATAAATCCGTTTGCATTTGTGTACACAATATCAATTCTACGTTGGCTGCATCGGCACTTCTAAAAAGTGAACCTAAATTTCCCGGTTTTTCGATATTTTCTAAAATCAAAACAAATGGTTTTTGGCTCAGCTTTATATCATTAAGAGATGTATATTTTGTTTTAGCTATGACTACAGCGCTATTTTCTCGCGTACTTATTTTTTCCAAAACCGCTTGGGAAATTTCTATTTTCTCAATATTTTTTGCTTGAAAATAAGGTTGGTTTTGATTTACTTTTGTAGTGAATAAGAGCGTTTTAATTTCTATTCCCGATAAAAAAGCTACTTCAATTTCTTTTTCACCTTCAATAATACATAAGTTGGATTCTCTACGCTCCGAAGCTTTGCTTTTAAGGGCTACAATTTGTTTGATCAAAGGATTTTGAAGACTGGAAATTTGTTTTATCTCGCTCATAACATTAGTTTATTACTTTAGATTCCAATCTTCGAACCAGCGTATCGTATAGCACCTCAAATTCTTTTGGATTTTTTTGATAATAACGCATCGTTTCATAATATGTGTTTGAATCTACTTTCAAATCTTGAAGTACGCTAAATTTACATTGGCTCAAAAATAAGGTTTCTGCGCTGTGTAATTTAACTTCATTATAGGATTCGCATGTATGGATTTCTTCCAAAATTTGTAGAAATTTTTCTTTTTCAATCTTTGGACTCATATTGCACCCAAAAATGAAAAGGAACAAAAAGAGAAAAATAGCTAGGTATAGACGCATCTTATTATTTTTGCAAAAATAAGAAAATGGCAGTAAATCGAATCAATTTAGAAAAAATAAGGCTAAAATGCACCGAAAATCACGCATTGCTAGTAGCTGTAACCAAGTTTCAGTCAATTGAAGATATGCAAGTTTTGTATGATTTGGGTGTAAGGGATTTTGGTGAAAATAAAGTACAAGAAATTATCCGAAAAGCGCCTTTGTTGCCTCAAGATATTCGCTGGCACATGATTGGGCATTTGCAAAGCAATAAAGTTGCGGCGCTACTTCCTTATGTAAATCGAATTCACGGTGTAGATAGTATTTCATTGCTCAAAGAAATTGAAAAACAAGCCATTAAGCAAAATAAAATAGTAAATGCTTTACTTCAATTTCATATTGCCGATGAAGAAACGAAATTTGGTTTTGATTCCGAAAAAGCAATGGAAATTTATGCTGAAATAGCAAGTTTATCATTGAAAAATACCAAAATAGACGGTGTAATGGGAATGGCTACATTTACCGATGATAAAAAACAAATTGCTCAAGAATTTGATGTATTGAAGGCTACTTTTGATCAGTTAAGAGCATCTAATTCAAATATTAAAGAAATTTCTATGGGGATGAGTGGCGACTACGAGTTGGCATTAGAAAAGTCTTCTACGATGCTTCGAGTAGGGAGTCTGCTTTTTGAATAAAGCATACTGTTTTTTTAATAGTTTTGTCACACAACTATCCTTTGAATTAAATGATAGTAATGTTTTTTACGATTGTATAGCAAAAAAGGTTGAAAATAACGAATTTTCAACCTTTTATCATACTTTTTGAATAGTTCTTAAATGTTTTGTAGGAACTAATTTATATTACAATTTCTCAAATTTTATATTTGAATTCGATTCATTAGAATTGATTTGCAAGAAATAAAAACCAGATGATAATTCATGTATATCAAGTGTTGATTGGATTTGTTCCAATTTTCCGCCTTTTATGATACGTCCCAATCTATCAATTATGGAATAAGAAGCATTTACGTCTAGTTTATTAATTTTGATAGTAATAAAATCTTGTGCTGGAGTAGGGTAAGCCTTAGCTTCAAATGCGTTGGTTTGCTTACATGAAGAACTAATGATTTTTGAATACGTAGTGTTATTATCTGTAGAAACATCTGCTAAACGGTAATACGTATTTACGTTTGATTTCTTATAATCGTTAAATTCGTAATGATTTTCAGTAGCCGTAGTACCATTTCCTTTGATTTTGCTCAAATTTGTCCAATCTTGACCATTTTCACTTTTTTGAACGATAAAATAATCATTATTTTTTTCTGAAGCCGTAGTCCATGTAATGGAAACATATTCTTCGTTACATACAGCTTCAAAGTATATCAATTCTACGGGTAATGGATTGACGGTAGAGGTAGAAGCTAATGTAAATGGACTAAAAGAAGTAACAACGCTAGATGTAATCGTACCGCTTGTGGTATTGCCTGTAGTAGCTGAATTGTCATGATTTTTCCATTGTGTGCCATCCCAACGAGATACTCTCAATTTGGATAAATCGGTAACGCCACAACTTCTGGTATCCCAGCTCAATGTTACCTGAACATCACTATTACCGTTGGTTCTGTCCATAATCCAGTATTCACAAGCACTGACATTGGAAAGTGTCAAATCTTTTGAAGTTCTATTGTATGAAGCAGAAGAGGGATTTGCAAGATAGTATGAACCTGTAAAGTGATCCGTAGAATTACTAGGCGCAGAAATAGCTATTGGTGCATATAATGAACCATTTCCTACAGGAAAGGTAAATGCGGTATTTCCAATTTTTCTAAAAAATCCATTTACGTGAATGGTATTTGAAATCGTATTGGATAATTTTCCATTATGTGCCAATCCCAAAAAATTTGCTTGTGTAGTTACTATTCCCGCTATCATTTCTATAGAATCATTGACAACAGGACTTCTATCTACCAGTAAGATTCCTTTTGTATTTTCAAATTGTATTTTTGATATGCTATTTAGCTTTAGTTTTTGCATACTATCGCCTTTCATTATTAAAAAACCTCCATTAGCATCTGAAGTTATAGTATCTCCTTCCAAATCTCCAAATACACATACATATGTAAAAGGTCCAATATGTACAATCTCATTATCATCTATAAATACGGATAATTTTTGGGAATATGAATTTAAAACAAGAAACGACAATATAAATAGTATAAACTTTTTCATTTAAATATATTATTTATTTAAATGAAATCAAATTTTGTACCAACCTATCGATTTTTTTGATGAATGTACTAATTTTATTAATTTTTTAACAAAAATTAATAAAATTAGTAGCTATGCTCTAATTGTCTTGACGCTATTTCTTTTGATATAGCTTCAATAAATGTAGTTAATTCAACAGAACCAACATCACCTTTTCCGTGGACACGAATCGAAACTTTATTTTCATTCATATCTTTTTCACCTACCACAAGCATATAAGGTACTTTCATCATTTCGGCATCTCTAATTTTTTTGCCAATTTTTTCGTTGCGCTCATCTACTTTACTTCGGAATCCTGCTTGAAAAAGTGATTCATTTACTTTTTGCGCATAATCCATAAATTTGTCGCTAATAGGTAATACTGCCATTTGCTGTGGTGCCAACCATGTTGGGAAATTTCCTGCAAAATGTTCTAGCAAAAATCCAATAAAACGTTCGTGAGTACCAAGAGGCGCACGGTGAATGATTAAAGGAACTTCGGGTTCGTTATTACTATTTGTAAATTTCAAATGGAACGTATTGCCCGAATTAAAGTCTACTTGATTGGTAGCCAATGTAAACCATCTTCCAATAGCACTTACAATTTCTACGTCTATCTTAGGTCCATAAAAAGCTGCTTCATCTTTTACTTCTTCAAATGGAATGCCCGAATCTATTAATACCTGACGAACCATGTCTTCGGTTTCTTGCCACAATTGAGGCTCATCGATATATTTTACTCCTAGTTTTGAAGGCTCATGCAAAGAAAGACGCATTTTGTATTTATCAATTCCAAATATTTTGAAATATTTTAAATACATTGCATTTACTTTTTTGAATTCGCTTTCAAATTGTTCTTTTGTACAATAAATATGCGCGTCGTTCATGTGTAGCACACGCACTCTCATTAGCCCAAACAACTCACCACTTTGTTCGTATCGGTAGCAAGTGCCATATTCTGCCAATCGATAGGGCAAATCTTTGTATGACTTAGGCTCTGCATCAAAAACTTTGTGGTGATGTGGACAGTTCATCCCTCTCAAATAATATTTAGTGCCATCTATCTCCATTGGAGGAAACATACTATCGGCATAATAAGGAAGGTGACCGCTGGTTTGATACATGATTTCTTTGGCGATATGTGGAGTTACCACTCTATGGTATCCATCGGCTTGTTCCGATTCTTTTGCCAATTTTTCTAATTCTTCAATGATGATGCCACCATTTGGCAACCAAAGCGGAAGTCCTTGACCTACCATATCGTCAAAAGCAAAGATGCTTAATTCTTTACCTAGTTTTCTATGATCACGTTTTTTTGCTTCTTCTAGCATAGCCAAATGAGCGTCCAATTCCGCTTGTTTTGGAAATGTAATACCATAAATACGAGTCATCATAGGATTTTTTTCATTTCCCCTCCAGTAGGCCCCCGCAATACTCATCAATTTTATGGATTTGATGTAGCCTGTATTGGGCAAATGTGGCCCACGACAAAGGTCTGTGAAATTTCCTTGTTGATAAAAAGTAATTTCTCCATCATTCAAATCTTGAAGCAATTCCAATTTGTATTGGTCTCCTTTTTCGGTGAAATATTGAATAGCATCCGCTTTGGCAACTTCGCTTCTCAAAAATGGATTTTTCTTTTCGGCTAATTGTCTCATTTTCTTTTCAATAGCGCCTAAATCTTCGCTAGAAAGTGATTTGCCACCCAAATCGATATCATAATAAAAACCTGCTTCGATGGGTGGTCCAATACCAAACTTAGTTTCGGGATATAATTCTTCCAAAGCCTCGGCCATCAAGTGTGCCGAGCTATGCCAATAGGTTTCTTTTCCTTCTCTATCGTCCCAGGTGAATAGTTTAATGACGCAATCATCGGTCAAGGGTCTTTCAAGATCCCATACTTTATCATTAATACTGGCAACCAATATTTTGGATGCTAAGCCATGACTGATGCTTTTTGCAATTTCCAAAGGTGAAATACCTTGGCTATACTCCTTTACGTTCCCGTCGGGAAAAGTTACTTTTATCATTGTGCGATTAAAAAATTGATATAAAACACAAAAATAATCACATTTTTTTAAAATAGAGTCAGTATTTAGTGGAATTTAGATTTTTTTAGAGAAAACGAATGGCGTTGTAATAGTAAATCGTTTTCTCAGCTCCAAATTGTTCATAAAAATGGGCGATATTTGGAATACTAGAGCCTTCAAAATCAATGATTTTGCTTGTTGTATGTTGGATGACAAAATCAATTAAAAAAGACATAGCTTGATATTTTTTGCCTATATCGGTAGAAATAGGCATGAGAAGAAATTCTCTTTCTGGTGATTGATACGTAATTAATAATGCTATAATTTCGCCTTCATAAGTAGCCTTGTAATAGTTGACGGAATCGCCCATTTGCATCAAACAATCAAAGAAAAAATTTCGATTGTTTTTGATAGCTTGGCTGTAAAATGGATTTTCAAAATAGTATTGTAAATATTCGAGTTCAAAGGCCGTTTTTTCAATTATAGTATCATCAAATTTAAGCAAATTTTTCTTCAAAAGACTATTGTAATTTTCTTTTATTTCCAGATACGATTTATCCAATTTCAATTCATAGTTATATCTGGGAAGAACATCGGTAGATATAGGCGAGGAGGTATTGATGTCAACTTTGAAGAAGTTCTTTTTAAAATAGGTTAGCGCTTCTTTTTTTTGCACCAAAGTTAGTGAATCGATAGAAAATTGTTGGGTGAAAGGCGGCATACATACATAAGGAATCCATCCCCATTTTTTCTTTGTGTAAAAGGGTAAAATCGCCCCATAATCGCCCCAAATTAAAGCCGACCAATTTTGGGAAGTGACGGCATCCAAAAATTGATGATAGGAATAGGGGAGAAGGCCTTTATTTTCAACTGCATAATCCCATTTTGTAATATCCAATTGTGCTCTTTTGATTACTCTCATGGGGTTGATTTTATGGATTGTTCAAAAATAGATTTCCATTCTTTTTTTGCCATCAAATCATTATGAAAAATAGGCATGAATATACCACCAAATCGTCTAATTTCATCTTGTAGCGATTGATAAGCAGCATTGGCTTGAATATATTTTTCTTCTTCAGTAGTAGCATAATACTCAAAAGTCGAATCCATAAAACAAGGTGTAAAAATTTTTAGCGACGTTTTTTTATTTTTCGATAAATCAAAGAAATAAAAAGGAAGCGATGTAGAAGTTCTGAAACCGCTATAATTTCCATAAGCCATTGAAAAATCGGCTTTAATATTATTTTTTAATAAAATAGTTGAGTAGAAAGATTCTATATCGAATCGCAAAAAATGAAATCGGTTACTTTCAATTTTCTTATTGATTTTACTTTCTAACCAACTTTTTTCTTCTTCCAATAAGTCTTTTTGGCTCAAAGAATTGTATGAGGGGTGAATATTTAAATCCGTTTTATGATTCAATATTTTTACTAATTCAACAAATGCTTTGTCTTCCCGTTTGTTAAAATGATCGTTTTTATGTGGATGCTTTGGACAAAGGAGAAATGTTTTATGGGCTACTTTGTTTTCATTTAATGTATTGTAAATGAAATCGTAGGTGTCGTATTTGTCTTTTTCTTCAGAATGAAATAGATTGAGAATATTCCGTTTAAGAAATTTCTCCAAACTGACATTCTTGGCATAAAAAGCATGGTCAATATCTAATGTATACATTGATTGAGCTTGGATATTTTTTTTAATATATTGGGGATAATTAGCACATAAATAATCTTGTATGGTATCAATATATCGATTGACCATTGCTTTTTCTAGGAAATTAAAACGAAAAGCCACACTTTGTTCGGGCAAAAATCGGTTGTGAAGATCCTTGATACAAGGTAAATATTCCTCATAACGAGAAATGAGATAAAATGCAGAAGCAAAAAGGTCAAAATTAAATGGTTGAAAGGCTTCCTTTGGTTTAAAAAGTGCCGTAAAATTCGCAAATTTTATTTCTTCAATAGTCTGCTTTTCTATTTCGTCTTCAAATAATAAGTCATGACAGGGAAAGAACAAATGATTCGTAACAGGAATGTAATTGTATTCAATTTTTATTGAAGTGGCATCTAATTGAAAAGATTCGATATCATTGGTCAATTGCATTTGCAATCCCAAAACTTCGCAGAATATCCAAGCAAAAATATATTCTACACGAGGCGTAATTTCAGGAACAAATATCAATATCATGTCTATTCTTTTACAAAAGATTGATTTCTTAGATATTTTTTCTTCAATAATTGACAAGGGAAATACTTAGTGTCTTTTGTGTCATCAAAAAGGGACGCCAAAGTCTCAAAAATGGCCGTAATGGTATGTTTGTCAATTTCCTTTAATAAATTCTGAATAGGAGCTGTAGATTGATTTTGAAAGATTATATTTTCGTCTACACATTTTGCGATTTCGTTCAATTCCAAAAATTTGGTTCGTGGCCTAAACATTCCTATTCTATCTTCTAGCCACAATACTTCTTTCTTTATTGTCTTTAAAAACCCTTCGATTTCTGGAATTTCATTGCCTCTAAAAGCGGTTAATTCCCAAAAATTGGAGTCTAAAAAACCAGGTAGTGCATTGATGCCAAAGATTTTACTTTTCACTTTGCATTGAAAGGCATAGCTTGTTTCGGCAAGCGAGGTTTTGGCTGTGGAAAGAAAAAATATTTTATTTTTTAAAGCACTGTAAATAGGGAAATTTTCATTATCATCATCAAAATTCAAATCGAAAATAATATCATATAAATCAAAATCTTCTTCCTCATCGCCATCGGAATATTCTATTTCAAATTTTGTAGCATCTAATACTTTCAGTAATTCTTCTTTGCGTGATTCTTCGCCTACAATTAATATTTTCTGCATTTCTTTTAATTTATATTTTTTCGTCTCAACTCAAAATGTTCTCCTAAATAGACTTTTCGTACTTGTTCATCTTGGCTAAGTTCTTCTGCTGTACCCGATTTCAATACCTTTCCCTCAAATAACAAATACGCACGTTGGATAATGGATAAAGTCTCTTGAACATTATGATCGGTTATCAATACCCCTATATTCTTGTCTTTTAGCTGCATTACTATTTTTTGTATGTCTTCCACCGCTATAGGGTCAATTCCAGCAAAGGGTTCATCTAATAGAATAAAATCGGGATTTGTAGCCAAAGCTCTAGCTATTTCGGTACGTCTGCGCTCTCCACCACTCAATACTTCGCCCATACTTTTGCGAACGTGTCCTAACCTAAATTCTTCAATCAACGATTCGAGTTTGTCTTTTTGTTCTTCTTTCGTTAATTTGGTCATTTCGAGTACCGCAGCAATATTATCTTCTATACTCATTTTTCGGAAAACCGAGGCCTCTTGTGGCAAATACCCAATTCCCAATTGCGCTCTACGATACATAGGTAGCGCTGTAATGTTTTCATCGTTTAAAAAAACATTTCCACTGTCTGGTTTTATCAGCCCTACTGTCATATAAAAAGAAGTCGTTTTTCCAGCGCCATTGGGACCCAAAAGTCCTACAATTTCGCCTTGTCGTACTTCAATGGATACATCATCTACGACTCTTCTTTTTTTATAAGTTTTGACTAAATGAGTTGTCTTTAAAGTCTTCATTTATATTATTATATTAATCGAATTCTAAATTTTTATTAAAAATATTTACGTCAATTATTCTATGTTTTGAAACAACTTAGAGTGAATCAAACTAGTTTAATTTGCACAAAAATAGATAAATAAAATTTATTATGAAATCAAAACTTATCACCGTATCAAGGTTACGCTACCTTTTGCAAAATGTTTGCCCTTATTATTGTTGTATTCTATAAAATATACATAAACTCCAGGTTCGCATTTTTCCCCTTTGTATATTCCATCCCACGCCGAAAAATTACCATGCCCTTCGTATACTTTTTCTCCCAATCTTGTATATACGAGTAGTCTTACAACTTCTACTCGCCCATAAAAATCAGGTTTGAATAAATCATTTTTAAAATCATCATTAGGAGTGAAAACATTTGGACATTCGGCATATCCATCAAAAGAGTCTATTACCGTCGTATCAACTCCAGAAGTGTCTTTTGGAATAATGTTTATATTACAACTATCATATCCCACGCAGCCATCATGATTCATTATTGTAACTTTATAATTACCTTTTTCATGTACTAGTATCTCAGAAGTAGTTTCCATCGTATTCCATGTATATAATAAAAATCCCTTTTGTGCCTGAAGTAAAATGGTATCGCCTTCTTTAATCGTAGTATCTTTTAGTTTTTTGGTAATAAAATCAGATTTTACGGTTAATGTCAACGTTACAATACTATCGCATCCATATTGATTGGTCAAGGTAACTTTATAAATACCGGTTTTTGAATAACCTTTATATTTTTGATTAAAACATATCGATTTTGTCTCAAAACTATACGTTTTTGGATTTAAGCTTAACTCGTATCTATAAATGCTTTTGCATCCGAAATTATTTTGGAAACTATCTACATAATTTCCTGCTGTTGTTTTGCCTCTAAATGAAGTTCCTTCGCATATTCTTATTTTGAAGCTAGAGTCAATATTAGGTCTTACAAATAAATCTAACGTTTCGATAATACTGTCGCATCCAAGAATATTTTTAAAAGTATCCAAATAAATTCCTGTTTTTGTATGACCTCTAAAAATTTCGCCTTCACAAATTTCATAATTTAATTGCGTGCGAATAGGAGATATAACGATAAGATTTATCTCACGAATACTGTCACATCCGTACTGATTGGTAAAGGTATCCAAATGTTTTCCAGTTGTTGATTTTCCAAGAAAATTATCGCCAAAACAAATCGTTTTGTTTATAATCGTTCTGGATGTAGGATTAACGGTTAGATTAAGTGTTCTAATCGAATCACAACCATTCGCATTTACAAGAGTATCGTGATAAATACCCGTTTTGGTTCTGTTGAAGAAAGATTCACCTTCACATATTGTCTCTTTGAAATTAGAATAAGTTTTTGGGATAACAGTTAAAACCAATGTTCTTATTGAATCACATCCATTTGAACCTACGAATGTATCTGAAAAAGTTCCTGATGACATTCTAGCTAAGAATATTTGACCTTGACAAATGGTTTGGTTAATTGTTGAAAAAGTGGTGAGATTTACTTTTAAGTTAAGTGTTAAAATCGAATCGCAACCTTTAGAATTTACCAAAGTATCGTTGTAGAGCCCTGATATCGTTCTTTTTACGCCATTGAACAAAAAGCTGTCGCCTTCGCAAATGGTTCGTTTAATTGTATCAAAGGTCTTAGTATTTACAGTTAAATTAAGGGTTAAAATCGAATCGCAACCTTTTGCATTGACTAAAGTATCTAAATAAGCACCTGAAACGGTTCTGTTAATTCCATTGAAAAGGAAAGAATTCCCTTCACAAATATTATGGCTAAATGAACCAAACGTTTTTAGATTAACGATCAAATTTAACGTTCTAATGGAATCACATCCTTTTGCATTTGCACCGATTAAAGTATCGATATAAGTGCCCGAAATGTTTCTTCCTAGGAAGGAACTCCCCTCACAAATCGTTTGATTAATCGTAGAAAATGTTTTAGGATTTACAATCAAATTTAACGTTCTAATGGAATCACATCCTTTAGAATTCGCACCTACAAGCGTATCGGTATAAGTTCCCGAAGTCGTTCTTCCGAGGAACGAACTGCCTTGACAAATCGTTTGATTAATTGTTCCAAAAGTTTTTGGATTTACGGTTAAAATTAATGTTCTAATGGAGTCGCAACCTTTGGCATTCGCACCGATTAAAGTATCGGTATAAGTTCCCGAAGTGGTTCTTCCTAGGAATGAACTCCCTTCGCAAATTGTTTGATTAATCGTAGAGGTTGTTTTCGGATTCACCGTTAAGTTAAGCGTCAAAATAGAATCACAGCCTTTAGCATTGACCAAAGTGTCCAAATAAGATCCTGAAATCGTTCGATTTATTCCATTGAAAAGGAAAGAATTCCCCTCGCAAATGGTTTGGCTAAACGAACCAAAAGTTTTCGGATTTACCGTTAAATTAAGCGTTAAAATAGAATCGCAGCCTTTTGCATTTACCAAAGTATCTAAAAAAGCACCCGAAACAGTTCTGTTAATTCCGTTGAATAAGA
>JBIPPG010000236.1:0-4363 GCA_044368545.1 Chitinophagales bacterium
ATACGGATCCAGATTGGAATTGGTTAACGACTAATATTGTTGGTGCTACAGCAGGAGCTAATGGCGATACGCAAAAGGCGATTTATACTGCTCTTGTTGCTGGGATTGTTGAGAACCGATAATTGTGTTTCTTGGGTTTTGGCTATGAAATTTTAAACACATAGATTCATAGTTTATGGAAGTCGGAAGATACTCTTCCGGCTTTTCTTTTTTGCCACGAATTTATCTCATTTGTGATTATTATTTTTTTGTATTCGATGATTTTCAATTCACAAATTATCACAAATTAATCTGTGCCGTTGGGCTGAAAAATATCTTTTTACAACCTTATTTTGAGTGTTTTTTAAACACATAGATACATAGTATTTGTAGAAGCTAAAAGGCGTTTCACTTGGTATTAGAATAGCATAGTTTGTGAAGTCGGAAGATTCTCTTCCGGCTTGTTTTTTAGCCACGGATTATAAGGATTTTTGCAGATAAATTTTTAGAACAAGGGAAGAAGAAATCGCTTTTTTAGTATCTCATCTTTTATGTATTTTTAACTGATGAGGTTATTATTTGTCTGATTGTTCTATTCTTTTTAAGAGGTTTTCTTTTAATGTGGTTAGAAACTTGGTGCGTTCTGATTTTCTAGCGCAAATTTCATAAAAGGTTCTGTGGACTTGGGTTATTTCAATATTAAAGATTTTTCCGAAGCTATGGACAATTTCGCCTAGTTCGCATTTTCCTTCATTGAAAACTCCTTCTGCATGCAAGGCGTAGATTAATTCGACCATTCCTACTTTGGAGCCAGTCCATTTTAGATTTGATTGGTTGTTACTACTTTTTTTTGAGTATTGTTTTGTTTCTTCTATCAACTTCTTTTGTAATTTTTCAAAGGCTATTAGCTGTGCTACTTTATAGTCATAAACCGTTGTAAAACTTCTATCTGCGGTGAAATAAAAGCTGTCAAGCGATAGTTTTATGTCTTGCTGATTTCTTAGAAAGTATATGTTGTCTAGGTATTGATTTCCATTGTAATAATATTTATAGAACTCCTTGTTCTCAATGAAGAATTGGTTTATTTTATTAACTTGTTTGGTGTAATATTTTCTAATTGTTTTTTGGGTTCCTACCGGTTTGTTTTGCTCCATCTTGTAACGTTCGTTATAGTAAATTAGTTCGCTTGTCCACTGGGGCTTTATGGTTTTAAAAAATTGAATTTCATCCTCAGCATTTATTTTTTTCTGTTGTGTAAAGTGCATGCGTAATTTTTCTAAAGCTTCTTGAAAGATAACTACAGCTTGAAGACAATATTCCATCGTATTCCCCATAGTAGTATATTCTAATTGCTTTAGTTTTTGTGCTGTTTCAATGCTCAAATTCTCTGAAAATGCTCTCATACTTTTTGGCTTTATTTGCTCGACAAAGCTATAATGCGTTTCACAAGTCAACAACTTCACCGCTTTTATATTCCAGAATTGCATAGTACTCATTTCGGAATTGCATACTCTTTTTGGGTTTTACGTTGCCTTTTTGTTTTGTTATCTTTTAAAAAAAATGTTTTGTATTTCAAGTCGTGAACCATGTTTTGTTATTCAAGCTATAGCAGCGTTTATTGCTGATTACACCAATAGAAATTGTCTGTTACATTCTTTGATTTATGGTGTTTAATTCCAGAATTGAATACTATAGTTTTAGTATAAAATGGTTTAATTTGATAGGTTTGTTGTACTTTCTTCTACTCCTTTTTCCATCAAAACGTATCAAAATATAGTATCATGTCTTCTTCAACCGATTTGGAAAAAATCAAAGTTATTTATCAACGGCTCTTTGAAATTGCTGTTGGTCAACCGACTGATTTTACTCCAGAAACCAATCCTAACGATGACTATGATGTTCTGTTGAATACTATTCATAGTTTGGCTCATCGGCTTCAGCATTTAACTCTATCCCTTGGTATTGTTCCACCTTATTATCCTTACCAAAATAGTACTCAATTGGTTTTTATTTTGGATGAATATTATTGCATTCAACATTATAATTCTGAAGTTGTTCGCTTGTTGCATTATGAACCCGATGAGTTGTTGGGTAATGCTTTTGAAGAAATAATGAGTGAAACGTCAAAAGTTGTTTGGAAATCAAAGTTGACCGATGCGGTTATTAAGAATTCTTTTTATACCAGAATGGAACTTCTTTTTATTACAAAGGAAAAATATTTATTTCCGGCTTACTGTAGTGTTAGCCGATTGAACCAAGGCACGGCACTACTAATCACTTCATTGATTACCACTATTGGCAAAGTAGCCGCAATAGAAAGTATTTCAACAGAACCTACCCTTGGTTTTGAAGCTGACCTTGAAAAACTAAAAAAATTACACGATTATATACTAGAGCATCTTGATGAGCCACTGCCTACTTTAAAGGTATTGGCTAGAAAGTTTGGTAGTGAAGAACATAAATTGAAAGTGGGTTTTCGCGAACACTATCATACTAGTGTTTATCATTTTTATCAAGAAGAGCGTTTAAAAAAAGCTCATTCTCTGATTTTACAGACTTCTATTATTTTAAAAGAAGTTGCCTTTATGTGTGGGTTTACCACTTACCTTAATTTCTATAAAGCTTTTAAAAAACAATATGGATATGCTCCTAGTGATTTAAGCCGACCTCATCCAAGCTGCGATTAATCCTCTGCTTTTCTAAATAGAATATAGAAATGCCTGATTTGCATATACTTATAAAAATTTAATTGGCAATTTTACAACAGTAATTCATAAATAACTGTTTGTAATGAAGCTAACTCCCACCATTAAATCCAATGTTATTTACTTCATAGCACTAGTGTATATCGTACTTTTCACCTATGCTGCGGTAAGCAAAATACTCGACTTTGAAAACTTTCAGGTACAATTAGGACAATCGCCTTTGTTGAGTGTTTATGCTACTACAGTAGCAGTAGTAGTTCCAACTATAGAAATTGTAATTGCGATTTTATTAATGTTCCCAAAATATCGATTAGGAGCCATTTATGCCAGTTCTTTTTTAATGTTTCTCTTTACCATTTATATTGTGATGATAATTCACTTTACCACTTTTGTTCCATGTTCCTGTGGTGGCGTACTTGAAAAACTCAGTTGGAATGACCACCTTATTTTTAATCTCGTTTTTGTTCTACTTGGTATTACAGCTATACTAATCGAAAAAACAATAAAACATACTTTGATTGTAACCCTAGTTGGTTCGATTGTTGGAATCCTGGTTATGACCCTATTGTTTTTAACTTCTGAGCATATCATCCAAAAAGAGAATCCATTTATTCGTAGATTCCCGCAAGGAACTGCTGCCCGTGTAGCAGGAATTGATTTGAGAAATACTTCCTATTACATAGCAGGTGCTACAACTGGGAAAGTATATTTGGCTCATCCAGAAGCACCTTTACAAGTATTTGAATATGACGCCAATTTGAAGAATAAGAAAACCCATACCATAACACTGGAACGAGAAGACTATCCCTTCAAAGCATTACAACTAAAAATAGTCTCTCCTTACTTTTATATTTATGACAAAACCGTTCCTGTAATTTATTCAGGATTAGTGACGGATTGGAAAGCCAAAATAATTAATGACAAAAAGTTTGGTTTCAATGAAATTGTATTTATTAACCCAAAACAACTAATCCTTCGAACACAAAAGCCCAACACTTTTGATAATGTTCTTGCTACTGTTTCTCTAGAAGATAACTTAAAAGTAAACTACTACACTGATTTACTGGAAAAACAAACGGATGGTATTTTTGATACCGATGGCACCTTGCAATACAGTTATGAATTGGACAAATTGATTTATACTTATTACTACAGAAATCAATATATCGTTACTAATAAACAACTCCATCTGGAAAAAAGAGGTACTACTATTGATACCACTACCAAGGCAAAATTAAAAATAGTAAAAGTAGAAAAATCCAATACTACGAAATTAGCAGCACCACCATTTATGGTTAATAAGCTTACAGCCGTTACTCATAATCTTTTATTCGTCAATTCAATGTTACGAGGTCGATTTGAGTCTATGAATGTTTGGCGCAATGCAACTGTTGTGGATGTTTATGATATAACAAATCAGCACTATTTATTAAGCTTTTATGTGTATGATGAAGAAACCTTTAGGATGAAGGACTTTATAGTAACCGAAGAGTCGTTGTACATTATCTCGGGACATTTTTTACTACAATACGGATTTGGAGAACGCCTTACATCAAGACTTAAAAATTAAACAATATACTGGCCAGTATCAGGAATGAAGACTGAACACCTGTAGAAAAAAGTAGGTCAACATTAAATCATTTAAATTTAAATATCATGAAAAGAAAGTTCATCCAATT
>JBIPPG010000237.1:0-4348 GCA_044368545.1 Chitinophagales bacterium
GCACAGTTTGAAACAGGCAGTTCAATTCGTAGTCTGATTTCGTATGCCGTGGGTATTACCTTGTTGATTGTATCGGGATTTGGGATATACAATATCCTCAATATGATGATTTATGAAAAAATGGATACCATAGCCATTCTGAAAGCCACAGGATTTGCAGGCAAAGACGTTCAGTTTATTTTTATGGCTATTGCGTTGACTATTGGTGTTTTTGGAGGCATATCGGGATTGATTTTTGGATTTTCGCTTTCTACCGTTGTTTCTAATATTCCGTTCAATACCGCAGCATTGCCTACCGTTAAGACCTTTCCGGTAGATTTTAGTTCAAAATATTATTTTATTGCCATTACATTTGCTATTATTACTACGTATTTGGCAGGATATTTGCCTTCTAGAAAAGCGAGCAAAGTAGATCCCGTTGTTATAATTAGAGGAAAATAAGTATGAAACATATCGTCGAAACCCAATCTTTGAATAAATATTTTCACGATCCCGTGGATATGCAAGTGCTTTTTGATATCAATATGAATATTGAACAAGGTGAATTTGTATCGGTGGTGGGAAAATCGGGCTGTGGCAAATCTACGCTACTCTATGTGCTTTCTACTATGGACACCGATTATAAAGGCTCGCTCAAAATAGATGGGATAGAAATGGGCGGCAAAGACGAAGCTTTTTTAGCTAAAATTCGCAATGAAAAAATTGGTTTTGTTTTTCAGTTTCATTATTTGTTGAATGAATTTACGGTGCTACAAAATGTGATGTTGCCCGCGCTGAAATTGGCCAAATTGCCCGAAGAGCAAATACGAATCAACGCTATGAAGCACTTACAAAATCTTGGAATCGATAAATTGGCGGATAAAGAAGCTTTTCGGATTTCGGGAGGCGAAAAACAACGTGTAGCCATAGCCCGCGCGCTAATCAATGATCCATTGATTATTATGGGCGACGAACCCACGGGGAATTTAGATAAAAAAAACACCGAAATCGTCTTTGAAACCTTTCAGCATATTTCCAAAAGCTACAATCAAGCCTTGCTTATCGTTACCCACGACCCTGGATTTGCGGAAAGAACCCATCGTATTATTGAGATGGAAGATGGGAGAATTGTGAAATAATTAATTCCATTAAACCAATATGAAAATACTTTGGGCGTGCCCTCGCCAAAGAGGCTGATATGTTCGTTTTTAGATAATAGAAATCTGGAGCCTCTTCGACAAGGTCGGGCTGTACGCTTGTATCTGTTTCGCAAGCTACACAGGATACCGCTGCCATCCCTCACGCGGGTCAAGAGTGTTTTTACCTTAAAAAAATTGTTTACAGTTGAAAAAATAGGAATATAATTGTGGAAATTAATTAGTTTTACAAAACTTTTTGAATAACGCCATTTTAAACTAAACGAATGAATTCTATTGAAGAAATTATTGAAAATTACAAGAACTATAGTGACCAAAAAATAGAATACATAGCCAAAAATCCAACTGGATTAAGAAAAGAAATTGTTCCATTTTTAGTTGAAGAGATTAAAAGACGAAAATTAAATATTGAATTAATTGATTGGGTAAATTATGAATCAAACACATTTGAAGGTTTAGAACGCGATAATATAATAAATTTGATTAAATATAATACTTGTAGCATTTGTCAAATTGAAAAAGACTTGTTTGGATTCAAATTTAATACGATAATTTCTGCTGTAATACTTATAGAAGATAAAACAGAATTTAAAATCATATGTAACGAATGTGCAACCCCAATAAGAATTAAAACTATGATTACAACATTGCTTTTGGGTTGGTGGTCAAAGCAAGGTTTTCTTTCAACGCCATTTACGGTTATTTCGGATTTATATAAAATGCTTACAAAGGAGAGTCAAAGCGATGAAATAATTGAGAACTTTATAGACAAAAATACAGGCAACTTAAGAATGGTATTAGACAAAAAGAAAATTATGAAAAATCTTCTAGCAAGTTTTAATAAAAAGAAAAATCAACTTGATGTATAAATCCTCCGCTTTGGTTTGTGTCCTTAATAACCGAAATATTAAGATTTTAGTCAACAAATATTCAAATACATTGTATTCAAAAAAAACATTAATGTTCAAAAAAATGTATATATTTGTGGTAATATGAAAAATAGCGATAAAAATAGGGAAAGTCCGTACAATATAGCACTTGACAAGGCATTAACTTGGGTTCGTAAGGAATTCAAACCAATTGGGATTATAGTTTCAGGTAGTATAATTCGTGGTAATCCTGATATAAATAGTGATTTTGATATATACGTGATTCACCAAGATTCATTTAGACAAAGAATCCAAAAATATTTTGAGGGCATTCCTTGCGAAATTTTTGTAAATAACTTGAATCATATCTATGGATACTTAGAACAAGAGTACAAAAGTAATAGACCTGTTACCGCACACATAATTTCGACAGGTAAGGTTATAGAAGGCGCAGAAAATTTAGAACTTCAAAAATTGATACAATCATCAAAAGAATTTCTATCAAAATCGCCAACTTTGACAGAATCCCAAAGAGTTTTTATAAGATACGCAATTGCTACAATGTTCGAAGATGCTACAGACTTAAAAGACACCGACACTCATACAAGTACTTATTTTTTAAATAAGTTGGTCAACGATATCATCGACTATACGTTTCGCAATAATAGTATTCCGCTTCCAAGACCCAAAGAGAGAATAAAGTATTTAGAAATCAATTATCCTGACATTGGAAAGCCAATCTCAGACTTCTTTAGCGCCGAAAATTTTTTTAATAAATATGAAATTGCTAAAAAACTAGTGAAAAAGACTGTAGGTGAAATTGGATTCTTCGAATGGGATTCTGGTAGGGATTAAAAATTGGTTAAATTGAAAAAAGCATATATTTGTGGTAATATAAAAGTTAGCAGCAAAGTAAGAGTGAAATAATATACAATAAAATAATGACTTTGACAGAACAAGAATCTAAAATGTACACCGACAAACTTCGACAGCATTACGAAGACTATTTTGGTATTTCAGGACAGCGACTTATATTAGAAAAAGGGCCAAAGGAAAAGTTGTATCAGGATTTCTATGTTTTAGAATTTAAACCCAATAATCGTTACGATTTTTGGACTTATTGTTCTGTAGGTATGTCACTTGACAGGCAAGACGACCATTTAATAGAAGTATTTGTTTTTTCCCCTCGACAAGATCTTGCTCAAGTTGAATTGATTACCGTTTGCGCTTCATATCATCGCAATAGGTTGCCATTAGACTTGCATCACACCATCAATATTGGAAGACCTTGGCTCGATAATTCAAAATGCGATCATTGTTTTATATCATTGCCATATCTTGACGGTGAAGAACTTGAACTCATTAATTTCAACAATAAAACGTATCATTGTTATTGGCTAATACCAATTACTGAAAGAGAAAGAGATTATAAAATAGAAAATGGAAGCGAAGCTTTAGAGCAACTTTTTGAAGTTAAGCAACTTGATTATTTAAAACCTGAAAGGAAATGTTTATTGTCATATTAAGCAAATTCTTATGTATTGCTCGTTTTTTAAAGTTGATTTAATCTTTCTATATGTTTAATTGAATATAAGTTTCCAATAATTGAGAAAGTAAGGTGATGTAAGCTTTTCTATCTGATTTATTCAAATTCTTCCACAAGATGTTTAAAAGTTAATCCATTAGCTTTCAAAAAGTTCTTTAGTTTTGCATCTTAATTACACGTAATGAAAGTAGATGTATTAATCGGTCTCCAATGGGGCGATGAAGGCAAAGGAAAAATTGTTGATTTTTTAGCGCCAAATTATCAATATATAGCTCGTTATCAAGGAGGTCCCAATGCTGGACACACCATTTATCTCAATGGTAAAAAATTTGTATTACACACCATTCCATCGGGGATTTTTCATAAAAATATTGGGAATATTATTGGCAGTGGCGTGGTAATCAATCCTATTACGTTGATGCAAGAAATCAGAGGCTTGGAAGCCGAAGGCATTGATGTGAAAAGCAATTTGATGATAGCGAACAAAGGGCTATTGATTCTACCTACGCATATCGAATTGGACAAAGCATCGGAAAAAAAACGCGGTGCGAATAAAATTGGAAGTACGTTGAGAGGTATTTCACCAGCTTACATAGATAAGACGGGAAGAAATGCACTTAAAATTGGTGAAATTTTTGCAGATAATTTTAAAGAAAAATACGATGTTTTGGTTCAGAAACATCTAGAAATATTAGCGGGAAGTGGCTACGAAGCCGATTATGCTGAGATGGAAAAACAATGGTTTGAAGCCTTAGAAGCCTTAAAAGCTTACCAATTTATTGATGGAGAATATTTTA
>JBIPPG010000238.1:0-4308 GCA_044368545.1 Chitinophagales bacterium
CGAATTTATGAAAGTAAGTTCGTATGAAGGAACCGCCTCTACAGGCTTGGTTAGAGAAATGATAGGCCTGAGCAAAAGTATCGAAGGACGCGATGTAATTGTAATAGAAGATATAGTAGATACGGGACATACGCTACATTATATAAAGGAAGAATTAGAAAAAATGAAGCCTGCATCATTAGCGCTTACTACACTTTTGTACAAGCCCGAAGCTTTTGAGCATAGTTATGCGCTGGATTATGTAGGGTTTGAAATTCCCAATAAATTTATTGTAGGATATGGACTAGACTACAATGGATATGGTAGAAATTTGAAAGAAATATATCAAATTGTATAAAATACATACCCCTAAAATATGAGAGATTTACTTGCCATTTTGTTTTTTTTCTTTGTATTAATTTCTTGTGAAGAACAGAAAAATAAGGAGACCGAAATAGCGCCGTTTTCTTCAACTATCGATAGCAATGCACCCAAAGAACTCTCCGTAGCCGATGTGGAAGCTATGATGCAGTCAAGTGCGGGCACACCTACATTTCAATACAATGGTGCTGTAAGTTTTGGCAATACAAAGGAATATGTTTTTACGTGCGATTCTAGCAAACGTATTCAAATTGAATTGATTACTGAGTATGACAATTTGAATTTAGAAGTACAAAAAGAAATGTGGACGCACGCGCGATTAGATGCCGAAAAGGTGGCCAAAGTCAAGTCTTTTGTGCATATTTCGGATAGTCTTACATTTTCAGAAGTTTGTAAAAAAACAACTCGTTTCAAAACCATTTTGAAATTAAATCCCGCAGATTCCGATTCGAGTGAAGTGGCTAAATTTCAGCTAAACACGTATATTCAATAATTTTTTTATTGGATTCATTCAAATTTTACCTACTTTTGTCTTATGGGTATTCAGCTAAACACACCTGTAGAACACATTCCGGGTATTTTGCCTCTCAAAGCCGATTTGCTAAAAAAAAATCTGGGTGTTTTTTTTGTGAAAGACCTCATTTCCCATTACCCGTTTCGATATATTGACAAATCCAAGATCTATCAAATCCGTGAAGTCACAGAGCAAGTAGCTTTTATTCAACTTTATGGAAAAATTGAAGATATTAGAATAGAAGGCGAAGGCCCCAAAAAAAGATTGGTAGCCAATTTTGAAGATCCTAGTGGCGAAATGCAATTGGTTTGGTTTCAAGGGATAGAATGGCATCGAAAAAATCTACTAGCGGGCAAAAAGTATTTGATTTTTGGTAAACCACAAAAATTTGGACGAAATTTTAGCATTACCCACCCCGAAATTAAACAAATAGATGATCTTTCTGCGGTGGATATTTCAGGATTTCAACCTGTGTACAATACGTCGGAGTCTATGAAAAAGAAAGGATTGGACAGCAATGGTGTGAGCAAACTCATCAAATATGTTTTTCAATGGCTGGACAAAGGTCAACTTTTTGAATATCTCCCTTCGGAAATGTTGGAAAAAGAAAATCTAAAGCCTTATCCTATTTCAGTTTTTCAGATTCATTTCCCCAAAAATTTACAAGAAATAGCACAATCGCAGCGCAGAATCAAATTTGAAGAATTTTTTCAAATTCAAATACAACTTCAACAAAGCCTTCATACCCGAAAAACAGCTCAGAGAGGTTTTGTTTTTGAGAAAATAGATACGGTTTTCAATACCTTTTACAATCAATATTTGCCCTTCCAGCTTACCGATGCTCAAAAAAGAGTTTTGAAAGATGTGCGAAAAGATGTGGTATCGGGAAGGCAGATGAATAGGCTCATTCAGGGCGATGTAGGCAGTGGAAAGACCATTGTGGCATTGATGTCTATGCTTATGGCTATCAATAATGGTTTTCAAGCCTGCTTGATGGCACCTACCGAAATCCTATCAAAGCAACATTTTGAAGGTATTTCGGAGTTGTTGAAGCCCTTGAATTTGAATGTAGTTTTGCTTACTGGCAGCACTACCGCTAAGAATAAAAAAGGACTTTTGGACGATTTGCTTCATGGCAAAATTGATATATTAATTGGGACCCATGCCTTGATAGAACCTACGGTAGTTTTCAAAAATTTGGGATTGGTCGTAATTGATGAACAGCATCGTTTTGGGGTAGCACAGCGAGCACAACTCTGGGCCAAAAATGAATTGCCGCCGCATATATTGGTAATGACCGCTACGCCTATTCCCCGAACGCTGGCTATGACACTCTATGGCGATTTGGATTATTCAGTCATCGATCAATTACCGCCAGGCCGAAAGCCCATTGCTACTAAGCATGTATTTTTCAATAAAAAAGCCCAACTTTTCCATTTTTTAAAAGAAGAAATAGCCAAAGGATACCAAGTCTATATGGTTTTTCCCTTGATAGAAGAAAGTGAAAAAATTGATTTGAAAAATCTTGTAGATGGATTTGAAGAAATAAAACGAGAATTCCCTGAGCCTCAATATCATGCGGGTATGCTTCATGGCAAGATGAAAAATGATGAAAAAAATGAGCAAATGGCACTTTTTGCTGCTGGAAAAACTCAAATTTTAGTAGCCACTACCGTCATAGAAGTAGGTGTAAATGTTCCCAATGCTACGGTAATGGTCATTGTAAATGCTGAACGTTTTGGCTTATCCCAATTGCATCAGTTACGGGGAAGAGTAGGACGTGGAGGCGACCAATCTTTTTGTTTTTTACTTACCGATTTTAACCTCAATCTGGATGGAAGAAAACGAATGCAAATTATGACCGATTCAAGCGATGGATTTGTGATAGCCGAAGCGGATTTGAAAATGCGCGGACCTGGCGATATTTCAGGAACTCGGCAGAGTGGCGATATTCAGTTGAAGCTAGCGAGTATAGCCGAAGATGGTGAAATTTTATCATTGGCACAGCGAATTTCTCAAGAAATAGTCCAAGAAGACCCTCAACTCCAAATGGAAAAACACAAGTATCTAAAATTTGTACTCGAACGTATCAAAAAAGAAGCTAAACGCTGGAGTAAAATCAGCTAAAAAAGCAATGATTTGTTTCAATTTTTTTATCTTTATTATCTACAATTGATATTTTCACAAACCCCTTATCAACACTAAGAAGCATAATAGCATATTATTCTGTACAAAAACTAGCTATTTTATAGTAAAATTGATATTTCCAAGTTGTTTTTATCCAAAAAAAATAGGTATTTATAAAATATGTTAAAATAATTATTCAAATTTCTATACTTTTGGCATGTTTTTTGTTAATAATATGTTAAAATAAAATCCCAATGCCTACATGTACAGTAGATTTTGGTTTACAAATAAATACAATTTTATGAAATTAAATTGCCAATTCGCAACAAAATTAAGCCTTCTAGCGTTTTCATTCGCTGTGGGAAGTCTCACATTAAACGCCCAAAGTGGGTCGGTAGATTCCGATGGAGATGGGATCATCAATTCCATAGATTTGGACGATGATAATGACGGTATCTTGGATGAATTTGAATATGCACCAGCCTATTGCAATGCTTCGCCAAGCTGTATTACCAATGCATCATTGAGTGCAAGTGCGCAAGCAACTAGTGCGGCTCCTTCGGGTTGGACAAATTTTGGCAATGGCGGTACACCCGATATCAGTCAAGGCAATTGGCATGTAATGTCAGATCAAGTGTCTTCGGCAGCGGCATTATTTCCTTATGCGCCAGTAGGTACTTATTTTATATATGGAATGAGCAAAAATGGCTCAGGTTCAGTAGGGGGTTGGGCGCCTTATGGAGAAGCTTTTTCACAAACGCTTACGTGTTTGATACCCGGCAATACCTATACGGTATCTTTCAAAGGTGCATTAACGAGACGGTCTGCTTGGACTTCCCCTTGGACAACTCCTACTAGAGGTAATTTTGTATTGGTACGAGATGGTGCTACAATGTCTACTTCTCAGGACATTTTTTTAGAAGCTGCTGCTCAGACAATCACATTGTCTTTTATGGCGGTCTCTACTTCACATACGATTACTATTGCACATACCAATCCTGGAGTAAATGATATCTCTTTAATGGTGATTCAAGCGGGTTCAGGTTTTTTCTGTACAGGGGCATTTAACAATACCGTTGATATAGATACCGATGGTGATGGAATATCCAATCGTTTTGATTTGGATAGTGATGGAGATGGTTGTAGCGATGCTTTTGAAGGAGGCGCGACAATGGTCAAAACAGATTCTTTAATGACGGCTCCTTTTGGGGCAAATGGATTTGCGAATAATAAAGAAACCACTACGGAAAGTGGCGTCATTAATTATACAAATATATACAGCAGTTATGCCAAATCGGCTTCTTCTA